>CAZNWL010000031.1:0-9166 GCA_964577045.1 uncultured Planctomycetia bacterium
CTTTTTTAGGACAAATATACGCGCAAAGCCCGCAACCTTTGCAATAATCTAAATCGCTGTCATAAGCGTTTTTCTCTATACCTTCGATACAGCCCTCTGGACAGACGAATTTGCAAAGTGCGCAGTTAATACAATCTTTATGCAAGAACTTCGGTTTAAGCCTAGAACGCCAAGAACCGGTCAAATTTGCCCGCGAAGTTTTTGCGCGGCTGGCTAAAATACTAAACACTTTCGTACCCCTTTTTTACTGCCGCAAGATTCTTCTCCAATACTTCAGGCTTCTCCTGAAAAGCATTAGTTACGGCTTTGAATATCGAATCCAAACTTAATTCGCCGCTCATCTTGGCAAAAGCTCCTATTAATACTGTGTTGGCAAAAGGTTTGCCGATAATCTCCAAAGCTATTTTTTCCGCTTCCAAAGAATAAATATCTATGCCGCTAACTTTAGGGATAACGGTTGATTCCCGCACAGTTACTACGGCTTTTGCGCCTTTTTTTAAATTGGCAAAACAATTCTGGGTGGCCATTAAAGTCGGGTCAACTACCACAATGTAATCGGGCTCATAAACTTGGGAACGTAAACGAATAGGTTTGGAATCAAAACGCAGGAAAGCATTCATCGGAGCCCCCATACGTGCGGCTCCGAAATGCGGGAAAGCATAAGCGTATTTATTTTCGTAAAAAAACGCCTCGCCGAGAATCGCTGCGGTAGTAATCGCTCCCTGCCCGGCCCGGGCAAAAATTTTAGCTTCTTTCATAAGGTTTTTTTATACCATAAAAGCAAAAAATAGCAAGAAAAAAATCAGGGCTAACTGCGGTTTTCTACTCCAGCCAGAACTCCTTGTAGCCGCTGTTCTTAACTAAACTCAACAATACCTCGACAATCACCGGATCATATTTAGTTCCCTTGTTGCTGGAAAGCTCATTGCAAGCTTGCTTCAAGCCTAAAGCCGCTCGGTAAGGGCGGTGATGCGTCATTGCCTCTAAAACATCGCTGACCGCGAGAATCCGCGCCTCGGGCAGAACTTTATCTCCGGAAAGCTTGCGGGGATAACCTGAACCATCAAGGCGTTCATGGTGCTGATAAATGATTTCGGCTAGGGGGAAAGGAAACTCTATGTCTTTAATCAAATTATAGCAATTAGTGGTGTGTTCCTGAATCAAACTATACTCCAAACTGCTTAAATCTCCCGGCTTATTTAAAATATCCAAAGGTATGCTGATCTTTCCCAAATCATGCAGCTCTCCGGCTAGCTGCATGGCTAAAAGGCGGTTTTCATCCCAGCCTAAAGCCTTAGCCACCATAGCTGCAATTTTAGCTACATGGCGGGTGTGGCTGAAAGTGTAGGGATCACGCATCTCTAAAGCCTTGCCTAAAACCTCCAAAGCGCTGATAGCCATAGATAAACGCTTCTCTTCTAAGTTAGCGTGAGCAGTCATATCCCGGGTAGTGCCGATAGTGCCGATGATTTTCCCTTCGCGGTCATACATAGGAATCTTAGTCGTAATCACCTGGTTCCAACTTCCGTCGGAAAGCTGGGTTTTTTCGATTTTCCCGACTATGGGTTTTCCGGTATTCAAAACAAAGTTATCGTCTTCAAACATCTCTTTAGCCTGCTGGTAAGGAAAGAAGTGAAAATCGGTCTTGCCGACGATATCCTTTTCGCCTAAGCCGGTCCCTTTTATATAAAACTTATTGACTTTGATTATCCGGTTATTGCGGTCTTTAAAATAAACCGCATCAGGGATATTATCGAATAGCGCCTGCAAGAAATCTTTCTCCATCAGGAGTTTATTTTGTACTTGTTTTTGATAGGAAATATCCTGAATTACCCCTTCTAAACACTGGCGGTTATCGCTTGAAAAAAATAACGAGGCAGTTATCGCCACCCAAATTGCCGAAGCATCGCTTTTCTTGAGCAGGACTTCAAAAAATTTAATTTTTTGATTGCGGCGCAGGATTTCAAAAAATATAATGCTGTCCTGGGGGTTAAAAAAAAATTCGTTTACCTTCTTCTGCATGAAATTCTTCTTATCGGTATAACCCAGCATGCGAAATAAGGCGGTGTTGGCGGCGAGGAATCCTTCTTCGGGTAAAAGCGAATAGCGGAACAAACCTAATTCCAGGTTATCAGCGCCTACGGTACTTAAATAAAAAAGTGTTTCGTTCATAAAATCATAAATAAAAATTTCTCTTTATTATATCATTATCAGAAGCAAAAATCCATAAAAAAAATCGGGACACACCCTATTTGGGATGTGTCCCGAAATAAAAATCAAACTAACCGATTAATAACCCATTCCGCCGGGCATTCCGCCGCCCATACCGCCGGGCATTGCCGGGCCTTTCTCTTCTTTCTCCGGTTTATCGGCTATCACCGCTTCAGTAGTGATCAATAACGATGCAATAGAAGCGGCGTTTTGAATAGCAGTCCTGGCCACTTTGGTCGGGTCAATGATGCCGGCTTCAAACATATCGGTAATTTTGTTGCTTACCGCATCAAAGCTGACATTAGTTTTTTCTTTCCTGATTTTTTCCACCATTACCGACCCTTCTAAACCGGCATTAGAAACTAACTGCCTTAACGGCTCTTCCAAAGCCCTGCGGATAATATTTATGCCGATTTGTTCATCGCCTTCGGTTTCAATCTTCGCCAGGGCCGGGATACTGCGCAATAGCCCCACTTCGCCACCGGGAATGATTCCCTCTTCAACCGCAGCGCGGGTGGCATGCAAAGCGTCTTCAACGCGGGCTTTCTTTTCTTTCATTTCGGTTTCAGTGGCCGCCCCGACATTAATCACTGCTACTCCTCCGGCCAGCTTAGCTAAACGTTCCTGAAGCTTTTCCCGGTCATAGTCAGAATCGCTGTCTTCTATCTGCTTTTTAATCTGTTTGATTCTTCCCTGCAGGTTTGTGGTTTTGCCGGCGCCTTCCACGATAGTTGTATTTTCCTTATCTACCCTGATGCGTTTAGCTCTGCCTAAATCATCTAAAGTAACATTTTCCAATTTTATCCCTAAATCCTCGGTGATTGATTTCCCGCCGGTGAGAATGGCAATATCATCAAGCATGGCTTTACGCCGGTCGCCATATCCGGGAGCCTTAGCTGCACAACAAACCAAAGTTCCCCGAATCTTATTGACTACCAAAGTAGCCAAAGCTTCGCCTTCGATATCTTCGGCGATAATCATCAGGGGCTTCCCTGAACGGGCGATTTTTTCCAAAAGCGGCAGCATATCTTTGAGGTTGGAAATCTTCTTTTCATAAATCAGGACATAAGGCTCTTCAAGGACTGCTTCCATCTTTTCGGCGTCGGTGACAAAGTAAGGAGATAAATATCCTTGGTCAAACTGCATGCCTTCAACAACATCGAGGGTAGTTGCCATTGATTTTGCTTCTTCAACGGTAATCACTCCGTCTTTGCCGACTTTATCCATAGCGTCAGCTATGAGTTCTCCGATTTTGGAATCGCCGTTAGCGGCGATAGTAGCAACCTGGGCAATCTCTTTTTTATCCTTCACCGGCTTGGATAATTTCTTAAGCTCCTCAATCACTACGGCCACTGACTTATCAATGCCTCTTTTTAAAGCCATAGGGTTTGCGCCGGCAGCCACGTTCTTAATCCCTTCTTTAAAAATCGCTTCGGCTAAAACCGTTGCTGTAGTGGTTCCGTCACCGGCAGTATCAGAAGTTTTCTCGGCTACTTCCTTAACTAATTGCGCGCCGATATTTTCGTAAGGGTCTTCCAATTCGACTTCTTTAGCTACGCTTACGCCGTCTTTAGTGATAGTCGGCGAGCCGAATTTCTTTTCGATAACCGCATTTCTTCCTTTAGGCCCCAGCGTAACCTTGACTGCCCGGGCGAGCATTTCTACGCCTTTTAAAACCGCCCGGCGGGCCTCTTCACTGAATATAAGCTGTTTTGCCATAATTTAGCCTCCTTATGCCACTATTCCTAAAACATCCTCTTCCCGAATAATTAAATACTCTTCACCGTCTATGGTGACTTCGGTCCCGGAATATTTTCCGTAAAGAACCTTGTCTCCAACTTTTAAAGATAAAGGAATTACTTTACCGTCGTCGGTCTTTTTACCGGTTCCCACGGCAACTATTTTGCCTTCCTGGGGCTTTTCTTTGGCAGTATCCGGAAGGACTATCCCTCCTTTAGTCTGCTCTTTAGCCTCAAGCGGTTCAATTAAAATCCGGTCAGCTAATGGTTTAAACTTCATATGCGCACCTCCTTAATTTAGCAATCTTACCTCAAGAGTGCTAATTATACTCAAGGTCAAAACCTTGTCAAGAAATTTTTTTATTTTTTGGCTGCTAAAAGATAAAGTCCTTTGGCTACTAGATACGGCTCGTAATGGTGGCGGAAATTTAAGGCGGATTTGATAGCAGAAACTTCCCCGCCGGTTATAACTACTGCTGGTTTAGCCGTGATTTTCAAAAGTCTGGTATATTTTTTAACCAAAGCATTGAGCATTTCCGAAAAACCTTCCACCAATCCTTTGTTTATGCTTTGTTGGGTATTACGGGGAATTATCCGGCGGCTTCTTTTTAACGGCACGCTCTTCGGCAAAAGCGCGCATTTAGAAAATACGGCAAGAGTTGAGCCTATGCCCGGCAAAATAATCCCGCCTTCATAAGTTCCGCTTTTAGATAAAAAATCAAAAGTGATAGCCGTGCCAAAATCAATGACTAACCGGCTTTCTGGAAATAGCTTTCGGGCGGAAAATGCCGCGACTAAACGGTCCATCCCGACTTGCTTCTGATTATATTGGCAAGCTATGGGAACTTTAAGGTCAGCGCCGATAAAATAAACTTTTTGTTTAAGGCCGTGGAATAATTTATTGACTTGGGGGACAACCGAACAAGCGATAAGCGGTTCAGGGGGAAATTGAGCTAGAACCCTTTTGACGGAATTTTTAGTAAGGCCGGCAGTAGGTATTTGCAAAGTTTTTGAAACTTTTCCCTTCCTAAACCCAAAAAAATGTAGGTAAGTATTCCCAATATCAACAGCAATCATGGTCGTTTATTATAAAACGGTTATTTACCTTTGGCAATAACCTTACGTAGCTCCTCTATCTTATCCCGTAGGTCAGCGGCTTTTTCAAAATAAAGATTCTTGGCAGCCAAAGCCATTTCTTTTTCCAGCTGCCTGATTGTCTCGGCTAAATCATTTTCCTCCCCGGAAAAACCCAGCCAGCGGTTTATGCATTCATCTTCCTTCAGATGGATTTCGATACCTTCGCGTATCGCCTTTTCAATACTGCGGGGGCTAATTCCATGCCGGGCATTATGGCTAAGCTGGACTTTACGGCGGCGGACACTTTCCGAAATTGCTTTCTGCATGGATTTAGTAACTGTATCCGCATACATAATCACCCGGCCGTTCAGGTTACGGGCACAGCGGCCAGCCACCTGGATGAGAGAACTGGCCGAACGCAAAAACCCTTCCTTATCAGCATCAAGAATCGCTACTAACGATACTTCCGGTAAATCCAGGCCTTCGCGTAAAAGGTTTATGCCTACCAAACAATCGATTTTTTTCAAACGTAAATCTTTAAGGATTTGCGCACGCCGCAAAGTGTCGATTTCGGAATGGATATAGGAAACTTTTATGCCGGATTCGGAAAGATACTGGGCCAACTCTTCAGCCATGCGTTTAGTCAAAGTAGTGACTAAACTGCGTTCTTTATTTTCAGTCCTCTTTTTAACTTCATTAATCAAGTCTTCAATCTGATTTTTGCTCGGCCGCACTTGGATTTGCGGGTCAGGTAAACCCGTGGGTCTAATAATCTGCTCGATTAGTTGGCCTTGAGAAAGTTTGATTTCGAATTCAGCCGGGGTTGCCGAGACATAAACCGCCTGCTTGGTCAATTTCCTGAATTCATCAAAACGCAAAGGCCGGTTATCCAAGCAAGAAGGCAGCCGGAAGCCGTAATTCACCAGGGTCTGTTTGCGCGAACGGTCGCCTTCATACATTCCGCGCAACTGCGGAATAGTCACGTGGCTCTCATCGATAACCGTAAGAAAATCCTCGGGAAAGTAATCAATCAGGCAGAACGGCCTTGAACCGGCTGGCCGGCCGGAGAGGTGCCGCGAATAGTTTTCAATGCCATGGCAATAGCCGGATTCCTTAAGCATCTCCAGGTCAAAAAGAGTACGTTGTTTCAGGCGCTGGGCTTCGAGAAGTTTTCCTTCTTTTTTAAAAAAATCGCACCTTTCATTCAACTCTGTAATTATCGCCCCGTATGCCCTTTCAATTCTTTCGCCTTCGATAATAAAATGTTTGGCCGGATAAATACTTACCTTGTCTAATGGAAATATTTTTTTGCCGCTTAAATGGTCGAATTCGTAAATTTTTTCAAGGGTATCGGTAAAAAATTCGAAGCGCAAAGGCCTTTGGCGGTAAGAAGGAAAAATATCCAAGTTATCTCCTTTTAAGCGGAAAACTCCCGGTTTAAAATCGTAGTCATTGCGTTCATATTGCAGGTTGACTAACTTCTCGATAATAGTTTCTGTCTTAAGCGGCTGGCCAGCAGAAAGTTCTAAAGTTAAATTCTGATAATCTTCGGGAGAACCTAAATTATAGATACAGGAAACCGAGGCCACTATTAAAACATCCCTGCGGCTCATCAAAGAGCTCGTAGCCGAAAGCCTTAAGCGGTCAAGGCGTTCATTGATAGAAGCGTCCTTCTCTATATAAGTATCGGTTTGCGGGATATAACTTTCCGGCTGGTAATAGTCGTAATAACTGACGAAATATTCTACGGCGTTTTCGGGAAAAAAATCCTTAAACTCGGCGTAAAGCTGGCTGGCCAGGGTCTTATTGTGGGAAATCACTAAAACCGGCCGGTTGATTTTTTCGATTACTGCGGCTAAAGTAAAAGTCTTCCCCGAACCGGTTACCCCCAAGAGAGTCGTAGCAGCTTCTTGATTTTTAAGGCGCTCGGCAATAGCTTTGATTGCCCGAGGCTGGTCTCCGCTAGGTTTAAATTTGCTGACCAACCTGAAATTCATCGTATCTCTAAGGAAAAATCAACTGCCGGAGCGGAATGAGTCAAAGCCCCCACTGAAATAAAATCTACCCCGCTTTTAGAGACCTTTCTTATATTGGCTAGATTTATTCCGCCGGAAGCTTCTAATTTTACCTGCGGATAGAATTTTTTGCGATAGAGCGTGGCTTTTTTTATATCGGCTAAAGAAAAATTATCCAACATAATCACTGCGGGGTTAATTTTAATCATCTGCCTAAATTCGTTCAGGCTCTCAACCTCAATGACAAGCTTAGCCAAGTTTTTTTCTCCAGAACGCCTAAGTAAACTGACTAATCTTTCTGTATCAAGCCTGCCTTTATTCAAGAAACGGCCGGCTTGCAAATGGTTATCCTTAATTAGGACCGCCTCGGCTAAAGACAAACGGTGGTTGATGCCTCCTCCGATTGAAACTGCGTACTTCTGCAAACGCCGTAAATTAGGTATGGTTTTGCGGGTATCCATCACTTTTACCTTGGTGCCTTTTACGCGCCTGCAAAACTTTCTGGTTAAAGTGGCGGTGGCCGACAAAAAAGATAAAAAGTTTAAAGCCACGCGTTCCGCCGACAAAATTTTCCGGGCAGGCCCTTCGATAGAAGCGACCTCTTCAAAACTCCTAAAACGGCTTCCGTCTTTTTTAAAGCCCTTAAAGACAACTTTTTTATCCAGGCACTTAAAAACCGCCTTAGCAACATCTATCCCGCAAAGGATGCCAGGCTCCTTGGCAATAACTTTAGCCTTTATCCGGATATCCTCGGGAATCAATAAGCTGGTGGTGATATCGCGGCTGGCAAAGTCTTCGGCCAGGGCCGACTGAATAATTTTTTTAATGTTTTTATCGATACGCATCTTTTAAACTTTTCAGGCGCATGATTTCTTTCTGTAAATCTTTTAATTTTTCCTCTTCTTCTTCGATTTTTTCTATTCCTGCCGTTTCGCGAAAGCGCGAATTCGCCAAACGGCTCTTGACTTTATCCAAAACCTCTCCTTTAGCTTCAATTTTTTTATCCAAGAGAGCGGCTAAACCCACTGTTTCCGTATCCAGCGTATCAAGATTGATCTGCCATAAGCCGTTATCATAAAGCACCCGCGCTAAAGTTTCGGCTTTGTCTTTATTTTTAAAGTCAATATCCGCCGAAAGAGTCAAACGTTTAAGCCAGATTTTATTCGCTTCTAAAAACTCGAGGTTAGTATTATCTGCCCTTATTGCTAAATTAAGGCGGCGGCTAGCCAAACCTAAAATAGATTTGATATTTCTGATTTCAGCTACTGTTTCAATGAGAGCCTTGAATTTTTCAATTTCCCGCAGGGAAATTTCTTTGCTCTTTGGCCACTCGGAAACCGCAAGAGCTTCCGGCAAAGCTAAAACGGTGTTTTCCTTAATCAAGCCAAAAATCTCTTCGCTGATAAAAGGCATAAAAGGATGCAAGAGCTTTAAAGATTCAAGGAGCACATATAGCGAAACTCTGGCTTGGACTACGGAAAAATCGTCTTTAATAACCTCTATATACCAATCGCAAAAATCATGCCAGAAAAAATCATAAAGCTTCTTGGCTGCTTCGTTTAAGCGAAAAGATTCTAAGTCAGCAGAAATTTTATCCGTCGCGTTTTTGAGCTCGGAAATTATCCACTTATCCGCGCAAGTCAGCTGCTGAAAGTCAAAATCTGCTATTTTAATTTTCAAACTTTCTACTTTAAGCAGAATAAAGCGGGCAGCATTCCAGATTTTATTGGAAAAATTCCTTCCGACTAAAAAGCGTTCATCAGAAAGGTATACGTCAGAACCGCTTGCCGCACAAAGGATTATAGAAAAACGCAGGGCATCGGCCCCGAAGTTTTCTATCACTGCCAAAGGGTCTATGGTATTACCCAGGGATTTAGACATCTTCCTCCCGGCTTTATCCCTAACTGTTCCGTGAATATAGATATCACGGAAAGGAATTTTCCCGGTAAATTCAAAACCAGCCATAATCATCCGCGCTACCCAGAAGAAAATTATCTCCGGAGCCGTAACCAAAACCGAAGCGGGGTAAAAATATTTGAACTCTTTAATTTTAAGTTTTATATTTTGCGTCTTGTGCTTATCAAAAGGCCAGCCGAAAGTAGCAAACGGCCAAAGCCAGGAAGA
>CAZNWL010000032.1:0-9119 GCA_964577045.1 uncultured Planctomycetia bacterium
AAAAAGAGGTTAGCAATGAGAAATATAGTTTTAACTTTAGGCTTAATTACCATGGTTATGTTTTTAGGCGTATCTTTAGTTTATGGCCAGGCTGCAAAAGATGCGGCTAAATCCCAGTCAGACATAGTTAAAAGCATAAAAGATGCAGATTTAGTTTTGGAACAGGAAGATGCGGCCAGCGCTAAAACCGTAGAGGTAGCTTATGTGCTTGATGCAAAGGTAAAAGTAGTCAATGCCGAGTCGCTGCAAACAATTTTAGCCGGAGACAAAGTAGAAGTAAGCTATGTAGAAAAAGACGGGAAAAAATTAGTGCAAACTATTACCGTAAGTACTTCTGCTGAGTAATTATTTTTAGCGCTTAGACATTGAAGGGCTGTTTCTCTTAAAGGAAACAGCCCTTTTTTTGTTGACCGATATCGAATTATATAGTATTTTATTATGCCGATGAAGATAGTCGTTTGCATAAAACAGGTACCGGATACTACCGACGTTAAGATTAACCCTGAAACCAACACTTTAATTCGCGAAGGCGTAGCTTCGATTATCAATCCCTTTGATATGTATGCCATTGAAGAGGCCGTGCGTTTAAAAGAGCGTTTCGGCGGAGAGACTATCGTAATCAGTATGGGGCCGCCGCAAGCCATGGAAGCGCTGCGGGAAGCCATTTCTTTAGGAATAGACAAGGCCATTCTCATTTCTGACCGCGCCTTTGCCGGTTCAGACACCTGGGCGACCAGTTTAGTTTTAGCCCGGGCTATACAGAAAATCGGCAATACAGATTTAATTATCTGCGGCAAACAGGCTTCTGACGGCGACACGGCGCAAGTCGGCCCGGGAATAGCCGCGCACCTGGATTTACCCCAGGCTACCTATGTCCGCCGCATTGATTCCATCCATCTCGATACCACCCCCCGGATAATGGTTGCCGAGAGGCTGCTTGAAGAAGGTTATGAGTTATTAGAGGTAGAACTCCCGGCTCTAATCACCGTGGTAAAAGAAATTAACGAGCCGCGGCTTCCTTCCTTGCGCGGAAAAATGGCCGCGCGTAAAGCAGAGATTCCTACCTGGAATAATAAAGATTTAGGCATAGATGAGAATCAAGTCGGTTTAAAAGGTTCGCCGACCCAGGTGGTTAAAATATTTACTCCGCCGCCCAAGGCCGGCGGAAAAATTTTTCAGGGAGAGCCCGAAGAAGCCACCAGCAAATTAATAGAGGAGATAAAGGACATATTGTAGGGGCAGGGCCTGCCCGGCCCTATAAATATTATGAACGGTATCAAGATAATTTTAGACAAATGCGTTGGCTGCGGCTTGTGTTTAAAGGTTTGTCCGGCTAATGCTATAAAGCTGGTAAATAAAAAAGCAGTTATCGATTTAGACAAATGCACGCTTTGCGGAGCCTGCCCGGATAGCTGTAAATTTGAAGCCATCATTATTGAGCGGCAAAAATCGATAATCAAAGATGACCTTAGCCAGTATAAAGGGGTTTGGGTTTTTGCCGAGCAGAGAGACGGAGTAATTGCTTCGGTAGTTTTTGAACTGTTGAACAAAGCCCGCCAATTAGCCGAGGCCTTAGGCACCTATGTCGGTGCGGTTTTATTAGGCGATAAAATTACGCCGAGAGCTCAAGAGCTAATCTATCGCGGAGCCGATAAAGTTTTTGTGGTTGATGCCGCGGGTTTAAGCCACTATACTGCGGAAAATTATACCAAGGCTATCGCCGGTCTGGTCGGCAAATATAAACCCGAAATTCTTTTAGCCGGGGCAACTACCACGGGAAGAAGTTTAGTATCGCGGATAGCCGTGGGGATTTATGCTGGTTTGACCGCTGACTGCACGGGTTTGGATATCGAGCCGGAGAGGAAAATTCTGATTCAGACCCGTCCGGCCTTTGGCGGAAATATCATGGCCCAGATTATCTCGCCGAATTTCCGGCCGCAAATGGCGACGGTGCGGCATAAGGTCATGCCCGAATCAGAGAATGACCCTAAACGTAAAGGCGAAATTATTCAGGAAACTTTTGATGAAAATACCAGAGATAACCGGATAAAATTTTCGGATTTCGTAAAAGAGGCCCTGGCCACGGTTAATTTAGCCGAGGCGGACATTATTGTTTCCGGCGGAAGAGGCTTGCAGGAACAAAAAAACTTCGCTTTAATTGAAGAGTTAGCCGAAACCCTGGGTGCGGCAGTGGGTTCCTCGCGCGCCTGTGTAGATGCCGGCTGGATTCCTTATTCGCATCAAGTCGGCCAGACCGGAAGGACAGTTTGCCCAAAAATCTATATTGCCTGCGGCATCTCCGGCCAAATTCAGCATCTGGTAGGAATGCAGTCTTCCAAAGTGATTATTGCCATCAACAAAGACCCGGATGCCCCGATTTTTAAAGTAGCTAACTATGGCATTGTCGGCGACTTGTTTAAAGTGATTCCGCTTTTAATTAAAAAAATTCACCAAATTCGCGCAAAATAATGTTATAATCTCTTTAGTATGTACCTTAAGGAACTAGAAATCTTCGGCTTCAAATCCTTTCCCGAAAAAACCTCGCTTAAATTCGAATCAGGAATAACCGTCATCGTCGGGCCAAATGGCTGCGGCAAATCAAATGTTTTCGATTCGATCAAATGGGCTTTGGGGGAACAGGCGCCTAAGTCTTTGCGCGGCACAAAAATGGAAGATGTTATTTTTAACGGCACCGAAAACCTTGCGCCCTTAAACTATGCCGAAGTTTCGCTTACCTTTTGCAACCAGGACAAATACCTGCCCATAGATTACAGCGAAGTAGCCGTAGCCCGCCGGCTCTACCGTTCCGGCGAAAGCCAGTATTTTATTAACAAAAACCCGGTGCGCCTTAAAGACATCGAGGAGCTGTTTATGGGCACTGGAATCGGCGAGTCAACCTATTCCTTTGTGGAACAGGGCAAGATTGAGATATTCTTAAGCTATAAGCCCGAAGACAAGCGCCTGATTTTTGACGAGGCCAGCGGCATCATAAAATACAAGGAGAGAAAGAAGGAAACTTTAAGAAGGCTGGAAGAAGCCGAAAACAATATGCTCCGGCTGGACGATATTCTTTCCGAGGTAAAACGGCAAATCCGTTATTTAGAGCGCCAGGTAGAAAAAGCCAGAAAGTATAAAGAAGCCCAAGAGGAGTTGATTACAGTTGAGAAGAAAATCGCCAGAAAAAAACTTCAGGGCTTAAGCGAAAAAATAAACCGGCTGCTCGATGAACTGAACGCCTGCAAAGAAAAAGAACAGGCCAAAGAGGGAGAGCTGAATAACCTTAACCAGGAACGGGAGAAACTGGAAGCGCAGTTAAAAGTTTTACGGGAAAAACTCGAAGCAGCAAATTCAAGCCAAGTTTCTTTACAGGCCCAGATTGAGAACGCAAAAACTCATATTGCAGTTAACCAGCAGAGGGTCGAGGAGCTTACCCAGCGCAATAAGCAGTTGGAGATGGCAAAGAGCAATCTCAGCCAGCGCCTCGCTTTGCAAAAAGAGCGCAACCGTACCGAAAGCGAACGCTTGGCGGGTATCGATACGCTCATCGACCAAACCGCTGGCCAGATTGAGGCTTATCAAAAGGAGAAAGATTCGCTTCTGGCTAGCGTTGATGTGGCCAGGAATAAAAGTAAAGAGCAAAAAGGCGTAATTTTAGATTTAGAAAACAAAAAAGCCCAGCTGCATAACGTTTTAATCGAGATTCAAACCACCCTGGTCACTTTAATTAACCGCAAAAAACGCTTGGTCTTGGATAAGGCAAAGTTAGATGCTTTATTCACGGATACCCGCCAACGCCTTAAAGATTCCGAGGAAGTTTATCGTTCGGCCAGCGCACATTTAAAAAATATCGAGGATAAGAAAAATTCTTTAACCAGCCGTCAAAATCAGATTTTCTCTTCTATCGAAGAGGTAAAAAAAACTATAGTTGACAAAGAGAAAGAACTGCTTGAACTTAATGCTTCTTACGAATTCTTAAAGGATTTAAGGGTTAAATATGAAAATTTTTCGGTGAAGAAAAAAATAACCGTTATCTTTGACGAGGAGCCCAAAGATATCAATAAACTGGTGGCTTCGATAGGCGACGTAAGCTTCACTAAAACCGACCGGGGTTTTCAGGCCCAGATTGAAGCCAAAGTAATTTCTTTCGAAGAGCAACAGTTAAAAGACAGGATCAATGCGGTTAAAGCCGAGATTGAACAGTTAAACGCGCGGCTGGGAAGTTTTGAACAGGATAAGAAAAAGTTGGGAGAAGATTTATCCCAAGAGGCTGCCCAGCTTGAAACTAAGCGCAAAGAGTTCCAAGAGGCTTCACAGAGTAAGGATACTTGTCAGAGAGAGTTGAACCGCCTGGAGGAAGAGTCAGAGCTTTTGGAACAGGAAATGAAAACAGCTTTGGAAGAGCTCACCGATGCTCAAAGAAAACAGAATGCTCTTTCCCAGGAAGTAGGCCATACCAGCGAACAACTTTCCGCAGCCAACCAGCAGTTAAGCCAGGCGGAAAGTTTAATTGCCAAATCTTTGGAAAGGGTCAACGAAATAGATATCGAAACTGCCAGAAGCCATACCCAAAAGCAGTCTTTAGCCAAGGAAAAAGAAACTTTGAATGCTAATATCAAGCTTTTTGAAGGCGAAATTACTAATATCGAAAACAACTTAAGCCAAGTGGAGCAGGAAAAAGAAGGGAATTTGCAACGGATTAATAGTTTCGGCAATCAAACAAAAGAACTCCAGCAGAAGATTTTAGATGATACCCGGGCAATTGCCGAATCCAACCAAGCTAAAGAGAGTCTGGAGAAAGATGCGGATGGCTTTTCCGGCCAAATCGATAAAGCCAGAGAGACCCTAAAGCAAGCGGAAAAAGAAAGCCAAGAGCTAAGAGCTTCTACTTATAACAAAAAATTAGAGATTCAAAGCCTGGAATACGAAAAGGAAAAAGTCAAAGAATACCTCAAGCAGGTTTACAGTTTGGAACTGGATATTTCAAATTTAGAACTTCCCTCGGATAGCGAAGAAGAGCTAAATTCCACTAAAGAAAAGCTCCAGGAACGGATGAAATCCTTGGGCGAAGTTAATTTAGTGGCGATTGAAGAGTTTGAGGAATTAAAAAAACGCGAGCAATTTTTAGAAGTGCAAAAGCAGGATTTAATTACTTCCAAGGAGAATCTGAAAAAAGCCATCGCTAAAATCAACCGCACTTCCAAAGAGCTGTTTATAGAAACTTTTACCAAAATCGAACAGGAGTTTAAACAGCACTTTAAATTTCTCTTTAACGGCGGCAAAGCCAACCTGATTCTTTTGGACCCGGAGAACGTTTTGGAGTCAGGGGTAGAAATAGAAGTCCAGCCGCCGGGCAAAAAGCTTCAGAACGTTTCGCTTTTATCCGGCGGCGAAAAAGCCCTTACTGCCATCTCTTTGATTTTTGCTATCTTTAAGGTCAGGCCTTCGCCTTTGTGCGTTTTGGATGAAATCGATGCTCCGCTGGACGAGGCTAATGTTGACCGGTTTAACCACCTGTTAAAGAAATTTGCTGAAACCTCGCAATTTATCCTCATTACCCACAATAAAAAGAGCATGAGTAACGCCGACGTCCTCTATGGCGTGACCATGCAGGAAAAAGGCATCTCCAAATTAGTTTCAGTGAAGTTCGCCCAAGAAGCTGAAAGTGCCCCCGCCGCTTAAAAAGGAAGTTGACCCCTTTTCAAAGATCAAGGTTGCTGGACGTATTCCCAAAATCCCCGGGGAGTAAGAATCTGAATAGTTTTAAATTTTTTTAAAATAAGTAAATCTTGATCGCCAGAAACAATGACCTTGGCCTTCCCAGCTACGGCTGTGCCTAATACTTTTACATCCCGAGGGTCTCTGCAAGCATCTTTAGGTAATTTAGCCGGCTTAACTATTTCGGCTATACCGGCTAAGAATTTGCGCACGGTATCTGCTTTCGCTGGGGGCAGTTTGATTTTTTTACAGAGATTACGCTGGACTTCAGTGAGTAAGTAGTCGCTGATAACGATAGTTTGCTGGTAAAGGCAATGTTCAAAAACATCTGCACAGAGCCCGTGGGTAGCAAAAGCCGCTACCAGCACATTGCTATCAAGCACAACTCTCATGAGATTAGCTTAAAGATATCCTCATCAGTAAGCAGCCCTTGGGCTTCAGCAAAGGGTAGGATTTGATCCCGGAGTTGGCGGAAGCGGCGGACAGCTAAAAATCGTAACAATGACTTGCGTACCAGATCGCTGACCGATATCCGTTCCTGGCGGCTGACCGTTTCTAACTGTTTTTCTAACTTATCGGATATTCTCACAGTAAGGCTTTTTGCCATAGTTTTACCTCCGTATTACAATGTAACACAGAAGTCAGGCTTTGTCAAGCGAGAAAGGAGGGCGATCCCCATTTATCCCTCAATAGGACCAATTGAATCTCTTTTCATTTTTAAGAAGATACACAAATTTATTATTCCAATGGCCACCATGGGCGAAAAAAGAACAAGCATCTGTAAAATGGTAAACTGTTGCCACGGTAACGGATCTTTATAAGGAAAAGTAACTATTATGATTGCTTTGGCAAAGCTAATCCCTACGAATAAAAAATATATATCTGTTGCTATAATCCCTGTTATTCTGGCTGTCTTATTTTTAAAAAAGATTAAAATAGCAGTTAGAAATAATAACACAGCTGAAACAAGAACTAAATAATCTATTGCTAATACATGTTTTAAAAATTCTGATTTAATACAGTTATAAGCTTCTGAAAAACCCCAACTAAGAGCCATTCCTAGAATAAAGACTAAAAAAGAACAAATAAGAATCCAACTACCTAAGATTATTCTTTTAATCACTTCAGAGCCTCCTTTTTGAGTAAAATTATACCTCTTTACCTGATAAAGTCAAAGGGAGTTGACCCCTTTTAGGCGAGGATGACGCGGTTTTTGCCCTGGCGTTTGGCCTCGTAAAGGGCTTCGTCTGCCCGTTCAATGAGGGATTTTTTGTTGGCGGCGTCTTCAGGGAAGGAAGCGATGCCGATACTTACCGTAAAGCCGTTATCCAAGAAATGGCTTCTAGCGATAGATTTTCTGATGCGTTCGCCTAAAAGTAAGGCTTCTTTTTTGCCGTTATGCGGCAGAATCAAGGAAAACTCTTCGCCGCCGTAACGGCAAAGGATATCGATTTTACGGCAGTTTTTCTGGATGATTTGGCTAATCATTTGCAGGGCCGCATCGCCTTTTAAATGCCCGGCTGAATCGTTAAATTTTTTGAAATCATCCAGGTCAATCATCATTACCGAAAGGGGAAGTTTATTTGCTTGAGCTGAACCGATTTCTTCGTCAAGCTTGTACTGGAAATATCCGTAATTCCAAAGCGAAGTTAAAGAATCGGTATGCGAGCGGATGAGGGTATTTTCGAAATCTTTGGAGTTTTCTATGGCCCCTTGCGCTTCTTCGATAAACATTTTAAAAGTCTTTACGTCATCATCACTGATAGATTTTTTAGTGATATAGTTGTCCACTACCACCAAACCTTGGGGATTTCCTTTTACCCAGAGCGAAGCAATAATAAATTCGCTTAAGTCCATTTTTTTTACCAGAGGTTCTTTAGCCACTTGGTCGAATTCGCTTCCTCTGATACAAAGAGGAAGTTTACTTTCTAAAACTTTTGCTAATAGGCCTTCTTTTTTGTTGAGGCTGAATTTCAGGGATTGAATAAGCTCCATAAATTTTGACTTCTGGCCGGACTGCTTTATCTGGTGGTAGCTGTTGATTAAAGCGTAGAGGTCTTTTTTATCTTCTTCAATGCCTTTCCAGATGCGGCTGGCTTCCTCGGTATCTATCGGCCCGATACCCATATAACCTTTAAGGCTTTTATTGTCTTCGTCAAGGAAAAATATGGCTGCCCGGTTAAAACGCAGGCCTTCGTGGGCAGTAAGGCCGGTTAAGATAATGTAGGTTATTTCATCCAGGCGAAGAGTGGTGCGCATGGCCTTGGTGAGTTCAGTGAAGACATAAAGCTGGGAGCGGGCCTTTTCCAGCTCTTCTTTGAGCCTTTGGATTTCATTGTCCATAAGCATTAAATAGCATATTTAAGAAGAAAAGTCAATACTGCCGCGGTTTTTTTAGGGTTTACCTTTTCTGTTTATCTGATAAAATAGAACGCCGTGAGAAATAATTTGTTCAGCCTTTCTAACTATGATTTCGCTTTACCTGAGCGTTTTATCGCCCAGGAACCTCTGCGGCCGCGCGATACTTCCCGCCTCATGATTTTTGACCGTAAAAAAAATGCTCTCCAGGAAAAGGTTTTTAGCGATATCCTTGATTTTTTCACTGCCGGCGATGTTTTGGTTTTGAATAATACCAAAGTGATTATGGCTCGTTTACTGGCCCAAAACGAAAAAGGCGCGCCGGTTGAGGTGTTGTTGCTTAAGGAGAAAGCTAGGAATAGCTGGGAAGTTTTGGTCAAGCCGGGAAGAAAAGCCAGATTAGGGCAAACCCTTATTTTTGGTTCGGAGAAATTCAAGGCGGAAATTGTGGGTAAAACTGAACAGAATGGCCGGGTTTTAAAGTTTGACCTGCCGGATTTTAAAAGTTTTTTAAAAGAGTATGGCAAAGTCCCTACTCCTCCTTATATAAAAAAAGAAGTTTCTTCGCCCCAAGACTATCAAACGGTTTATGCTAAAACTCCGGGAGCAGTGGCTGCGCCTACTGCGGGTTTTCATTTTAGCGAGAACCTGCTAAAAAAAATCGAAGCCAAAGGAGTTAAAATAGTTAAGCTTACTCTTCACTGCGGTTTGGCTACTTTTCGGCCGGTGAAAACCCCGGATATCCGCGAGCATAAGATAGGGCTGGAATGGGCACAGATTCCGCAAAAAGCCTGCGAAACGATTAATGCGGCTAAGTATGGCGGTAAAAAAATCTTTGCCGTGGGCACTACTGCCGTAAGGACTTTAGAGACCGCCGCCTGCCTGCCGGCAGGCAGGACCAGCCAGAATCCTGAATCTGGAGTGCAGCCCTTTTGCGGGGAAACCAGCCTTTATATTGTTCCGGGGTATCGGTTTAAAATAGTTGACGCTTTAATTACTAATTTTCATACCCCTTGTTCTACTAACCTGATTTTAGCCGCTTCTTT
>CAZNWL010000033.1:0-8994 GCA_964577045.1 uncultured Planctomycetia bacterium
GATTTGGTTTATTACCATGAAGATTAGAAAGTATTTTCAATTTAACAGCGAAAACACTAAAGTAGCCCTTCAAATAAGAAAGGATTCTTTGCGCCTGGCTGCTTTAAAATATGGCAAAAAGCAACCAGAACTGTTTTTGGCTGAAATACAACTACTGCCGCAAGCGCCAACGGCAGTTTCTGAACAATTAAAATCTGTTTTTGCTGAACGGAATCTACCTGTTGACAAAGTATCTTTGGTCATACCCCGCCATCTGGCCATAGTCCGTTTCTTGAATTTACCTTCTACTGACGAGAGGGAGGTTGCCAGTATGGTTCAGATAGAGTCTTTAAAACAAATACCCTACCGGATACAGGATGCGGTTATCGGCCAAAGGATTATTGAAAAACAGGTTGACGGCTACTCAACAGTTTTAGCGGCGGCAACAGAACTTGGCCAGGTGAAGCCATACCTTGATATTTTAAATCAAGCTGGAATTTCTCCGGAAAAGATTACTTTAAGTTCAGAGGCTATTTTTATGTGGTATTTGAGCTTACCGGATAAATTAAAAGCGACAAGCGCCGATACTGTAGCTTTAATCAATATTGATTGTGATTATATCGATGTCGTCATTTTAGAAAAAGAAAAAATTAAATTTAACAGGGGATTTATTTACAGCAGCCACGTTCCGGATAAGCTTTACGAGGCTGCCGAGGAGATTATAAAGTCAGTCAGCACTTATCAGCGGCAGGCCGGCCGTCATCTGAATAAGATGATAGTTACCGGAGCCCAAAGCTTGGTTGAACCAATTTCGAAGCTGCTTAAGCCGGCATTTGAAATTAACCTTCAATTGATTCGGCAGGACGAAGTCCTAACCCCTATCCAAGAGCCAAAGCCTGATTTTTCACAGGCATCTTTTGCCGGGATTTTAGGTTTGGTTTTAAAAAATCAGGAAGCCATGATTAACCTGCTTCCTCGGGAAATAGCCAACGGCCGCCGCCAGAAGGCTTTTAAAAAAGAGCTGACAAAGTTTTTTAGCTTATTGTTTTGTGCAATTACAGCTTTGAGCTTAGTGGCTGCCAAACAGGTTTGGAATAGATATAGTTACATAAGGATGTTAAATTCAAAATTAGAGCTGATTGCCCCCGAAGTAACTAAAGCCAAGGCTATGCGGGAAAATATTAAGGTTATACGCAGGGAAATAGAGCAGAGGCCTTTGGCTATAGAAGTGTTTAGCGAAGTTTATAAGGCCGCGCCGCCCCAGGTTAAGCTTAATCTGCTGGATTATAAAAGCGGAGAGTTTTTATTATTGAAAGGAACCGCGGGTTCCTTGGAAGAAATAATTTCTTTTGTTTCCAGCTTGAATGAGTCGCCTTATTTTGAAAATGTCCGCATAAAATATACTACCCAGAGGAAAACCCAGGCGCAAGCAACGGTTGATTTTGAGGTAGCCGCTGATTTAACCAGAGAGCCTTAATTATGTTTAAATATAAATTATCAAGAAAAGAAAAAAAGCTGGCCGTAATAACGGCGAGCCTGGCTTTGATAGCTATTGTTTTTGATTTTGCTATTGAGCCGTTTTGGAAAAATTATCACAACCTTAGCAAAGAGATAAACTCAAAACTTCTCTCTTTGAAGCAAAACCAAAAACTGCTCGATGCTTATAACCGTTTGGAAAAAGAGGAGGCTCTTTACAGCCGTTATTTTGCGCCGGTAAAGCCGGAATCGGCGGTTAACGAAGTTCTAAAAGAAGTGGAGACGGTTTCTCAACAAAATTCTTGCCGGATAATTAATATAAAACCTTTTGATTTACGCGATATGGGGAGTTATCAAGAAGTGGTGGTGGATGTTGCTTTGGAGGCCACGGTTAAAGATTTTTC
The DNA here is from genome assembly GCA_964577045.1 of uncultured Planctomycetia bacterium. Lineage (GTDB taxonomy): Bacteria > Omnitrophota > Gorgyraeia > Duberdicusellales > 4484-171 > JAHKAJ01. The sequence continues at coordinate 1,860 of CAZNWL010000033.1, forward strand.
GGCTTTTCTCTACCAGATAGAAAATTTAACTAATCCTTTGAGGATAAAAAATTTCAGCCTGTCATCCCGGTCAGATACCCGGGGGAAATTACGGCTGAATTACGGCTTAAAAAGATAATTTTTATGGAAAAATAAAATTTGACAGGGCTATTTTTTTTGAATATAATGCTATCTATCTAGAGAGTAAGTATTTACTATCCAAGTAGATAGTAATTAAAAATTATGAATATTTACTTACTTAAAGACATTGCCCGCCTTTCTAACTTATCCACCCACACAATTAAATATTACCTGAATTTAGGCTTAATAAAGGAGATCGGCCGAAGCCCATCAACCGGATTCCGTTTTTTTAATGACCAGACTTTAGAGCGGTTAGAGGAGATTAAAGGGTACCGCCGGGATAAAATTTCCATAAATAAAATTAAAAGTTTGATCAAACCATGAGCTATTACCAAAATTTGGGATTAGAAAAAGAGCCTTTCTCTACCAGCCCTGACCCGCTTTTTCTTTACCGTTCCACGGCCCACAGTGCAGTCCTTAACCGTTTGGAAATTGCCATCCGCCTGCGTAGAGGCTTAAGCCTGATCCTGGGAGATGTCGGTATCGGCAAAACTACTATTCTGCGGGCGCTTTTACAGGAATTTTCTAATGACCCTGATTTTATTTTTCATATGATTTTAGACCCCGACTATAACTCTGAATTTCAACTTTTAGAGTCATTAGTCAAAATGTTTAAAATAGTTCCCAACGCCCGGACTACCCACGATTACAAAGAAGAAATCGAGAAATACCTGTTTAAGAAAGGCGTTGAAGAGAATAAGACCATAGTTTTGTTGATTGACGAAGGCCAGAAGCTGGCAGCTAACTATCTGGAGGTTTTAAGGACGCTGCTTAACTACGAGACCAATGAATATAAACTGCTTCAACTGACCATAATGAGCCAGATGGAACTCCTGCCAAAAGTTAAAAAGATAAAGAATTTTTACGACCGCGTAGCTTTGCGTTACATAATTAATCCTTTGGATGAAGCGGAAACCGGAAAAATGATAAATTTTCGCCTTAAGGCTGCAGGCCTCGCTTCTGGCCGGAGTTTGTTTACGTCGGAAGCTATTCGGCTTATTTTCCAATATAGCCAGGGTTATCCCAGAAAGATCGCCCTGGTTTGCCATAATGCTTTAGAGGAGTTAATTATCCAAAATAAACCGATTGTCGATGAGAAAGTAATTTCTCAAGTGATAAAAAAAGAGGATATCTAATGCAGACCGAACTGCCAGAGGCACGTTTGCTTAATCTTATCAGGCGAAAGGCTAAAGCCGGCTTGGATACTCAAAGAAGAAAGTTTAAGCTGGGGAGCAGTTTTTCTTTTAAGTTTTTCCAAAAGCTTCTTTCCGAAAACCCAGCGGTTAGCCCGGAGTTTTTAACGGCTGCCCAGAAAGTTCTGAAATTGATTTTGCTGGGTTTGGCCGCTTGCTTAATCTTAACTTTTATTTTTCCTTTGTTCTGGGAACGCAAACTTGCGAATTTGGCGGTTTCCGACTCCGGCTCGGAAGAATTCTTGCCGCAGAAACCAGAAGGTATTGAGCCTCAAGCAACAGATTATGCGGTTTACTTAAAGGATATCGGTTCCAAGCAACTCTTTGAAACTAATTTTGCAGAGGGCGAGTTGCAAGCCGAATCAGAAATTAATCTTTCCGATAAATTTAGCCTGGTGGGCATTATATCTTCGGATAACCCTCAAGCAGTGATTGAAGATAAACAAGCCCAGAAGACGTATTATTTAAGAGAAGGTGAGTCATTTAGTGGAATAAAAGTTGAGCAAATAAACGAGGGTAAAGTCAGAATTAATTACCACGGCCGGCAGGCAGAATTATTTTTATAACTGCCGGAAAACTTTTGAGAGGTGAGTTAGCGATGAATAAGAAATGTTCGATATTTTTGATTATCCTGGGTTTATTCAGCTTCCAATTTTCTTTAGAGGCGCAGCTGGTCGTTGGGCCCCAGGAAGCAGTTCCCATGCCTGAACAGCAGCCAGAAGCCAGGATATCCCTGGATTTAAAAGGGATGGACGTAGTTGAAGCTTTAAAAACTTTGGCTGCCAAGGGGAATATGAACTTGGTTATTGGCAATGATGTCAGGGGCAGGGTAACTATGTTTTTAAAAGATGTGGCAGTTGCCGATGCTTTTGAAATAATTTTAGTCGCCAACAATTTAGCCAGTGAAAAAAAAGGGGATATTATCTATGTTATGCCCCAGAAAGAGTACGAATCTTTATATGGCGAAAGATATGGCGATAAACGGGAAGTCAAAATGATTCAGCTTAATTACGCTAAGGTTGTGGAAGCGCAAAAAGTCCTGGAACAGATAAAAACTCAAGTCGGCAAGATAATCATCAACGAAAGTTCTAATACCTTAGTGATAATTGATACCCCTAAGGCTTTGGAGCAAGCTTTAGATTTAGTGGCTAAAATAGACCAGCCCACCGAAACAGTAGTTTTCGAGCTGGCTTATTCCCAGGCTAAAGATTTAAGCGCTAAGCTCAATGAAATAATCACTAAAGGAGTGGGGGTTTTACAGGTTGATGAGCGGACGAATAAAATCATAGTAACTGATTTAAAAAGCAACATTGAGAAAGTGAAGGCAATGGTGAGCGAGTTTGACGCAAAGCCCCTGCAGGTCCTCATCGATGCGAAAATCGTAGAGCTAACCCCTTCCAGAAAGTTTTATTCGGGAATTGACTGGGATTATTGGCTGAATAAATATTTCCGGGTTCAGGGAGCGTTTAATTACCCCATCCCGTCAGATGTTACCGATAAAATGTCTGTAGGCACTATCGGCATAGCTGAACCTAAAAAGAAAGGCCAATATACCGGAATAATGGATTTTCTGGAAATATTCGGAGAGACTAAAATCCTTTCCAGCCCCAGAATTTTGGCTTTAAATAACCAAGAGGCAAAAATTTTAGTTGGTAAAAAAGACGCATACATTACTTCTACCACTACCGCGACCGGAGACAACCCCATTACCGCCCAGACCGTAAATTTTGTGGATACCGGAGTAAAGCTTTATGTAACTCCTACGGTAAATAAGGATAGCTATATCACTTTAAAGATAAGGCCGGAAATAAGCTCCTATGCCACAGACCAGATTACGGTTGAAGGACAGAAAACTGATGTGCCGATAGTCACTACTTCTGAAGCTGAAACAACGGTAATAGTCAAAGATGGGGTGAGCATACTTATCGGAGGTTTACGTAAAGTTACCCAGCAGAAAGAAAAGCGGCAGATCCCATTTTTAGGGCGTGTGCCGGTTTTAGGATTTTTCTTCAGGGGCGAAAATGATGAATGGGAGAAAGACGAGTTGGTTATTGTTTTGACTCCGCGGATAGTATCCGGCGACCGGGCGATAGAAAAAGAGATTGGGCCGGCGGCAAAAGAGACGATTTGGGAAAGCAAGGCTTTAAAAGAATTTCCCGAAGATGGTTTGAGACAGAAGAAAGAAGAAAAGCTAATTGACTTTCAACCGTCGGGCAACCCCGGAACCAGTTACAAGCAGGCAGTTGATGAAAAGATAAAGAATAAAGCTGTGGCATTTATTTCAGCGAATAAAGATAAGATACAAAAAGGCCGGGTGAGTCTTTTATTTGCTTTGTCGCGGCAGGGAGAGCTGCTTGGAGAGCCGGCAATTATTTCTAATGATGGCGGCCAAGAGCTAGGCGAGATTGCTAAGCAAATCGTAAAGGATTCTGCGCCGTTTTGGCCGTTTCCGGAAGGAGAGAGGGAGACCAGTAAGGCGTTTGAGGTTTTGCTGGAGTTTTGAAAAATAGTTTATTAGCCCTACCGTATATTTTCCTACAATTTTACCCATATTTTTGGTATAATTTCCTTATATCTATTATCATAACTGATGGATAACCAAAGAGTAGTTGTTACTGGGATTGGGCCGATTGCGGCGATAGGTATCGGCAAAAAAGAGGTATGGAATTCCATAATAAAGGGTAAAACCGGCCTTAGCCTGCAAGAATATTTTATTGACGATAAGAAGCCCCAATTGTTTTATGTACATAAAGCCAAAGATTTTAACCTTCCAGATTTAAACATTGACCAGGCGGCGTTGAATGATATTTGCGCCTGGAAAGAAGAAAAAGACTGGAAGGATTTAAAATATCTTTTAGGAGTAATAAAGCTTGCCTTAGATGACAGCAAATTGGCTTTTGAGCCCAAAGATTCAAAAAATAAAATCGGTTTAGTTTTAACCCACGAGAATCCCGGCCTGGATGAGTTTTACCAGAAAGTAATCGATGAATCTTACAACTTATTAAAAAACGGTTCTATACCTAAAGAAAAATACTTTACTGATTTCTTTGGAAAGTTTCAGAAAAAAGCCTATGATTTGCAGACTTTCATGTTTATTTTTCATGCGGCCAAAGTTTTTGGCTTGCACGGCTATTCTTTATTCATCAATAACGCCTGCGCTTCCGGGCTTTATGCTTTAGAGGCGGCGGCGGATATAATCAAAAGTGGAAAATGCAAAGCAGTAATTGCTGCCGGCGTGGATTTGACTTCTATTTTTAAATTGCTCTGGTTTAAAGGTATCGGTATGTATGCCGAGGATGGGAAAATCAAACCTTTTGCCAAAGAGAGGAACGGTTTTGTCTTCGGCGAAGGAGGCGTGGGAATAGTTTTAGAGAGTTTGGAGAGCGCCAAAAAAAGAAAAGCGCGCATCTATGCCGAATATTTGGGCGGCGGCTTTAATTTAGAAGGCTGGAAAGTGACTATTCCCGATGTTACCGGCGATTCCTATAAGAATACTGTTTTAGAGGCTTTAAAAAAAGCTAAACTCAAAAAAGAAAAAATAGATTTGCTGATTCCGCACGGAGTAGGGACAAGCGTCACTGACGCCTACGAGGCAAAGGCAATCACCGATGTTTTTGGCAAAAATAAGCCCAAGCCCTTAATCACCGCCCTAAAGCCTTATATCGGCCACAATTTGGGAAGCTGTTGCCTTTTAGAAACCGCAATTCTGATGCTGGCGTTAGAAAATAGTTTCATTCCGCCCACTTTAAATGTCAAAGACGCTGATCCCAAACTCGGCATAGATTTAGTAACCGCGGCTAAGAAGAGTAAGATTAAAACCATCGCTAAAATGGCCTGTGGCTTTGCCGGATATAATGCCTGCACAGTATTTAGAAAGATAAACTGATAGGGGTTTAAATTAATCTGTCACAAATTCCTTGACAAGCACATTCGTTTAAGTATTATAAATTTGCTTTCAACTTAAGAAAACCGGCCGAGAGAGGAGGTATTATTACCAAAAAATCTTTCTGCTTTAAGTTAATCCATCTCTTTCTTTGTTTTATCCTTACCCTTGACCCCGCACTTTTATACGCCCAAGAAAAAGAAACCCCGCCAGAGGCAAAGCTTTTTAAAAGCGCCCAGGAGGAGCAAAAAAAACTTAACTGGCAGGAAAGCCTGAATAAATTTCGTTCTCTTATTTCCGCCTTTCCTAAGACTTCGACTGCTCAAAAATCGCATATAGAAATCGGAAAATTCTACAAATATAACCGCGATTGGGAAAAGGCAATCGATGAGTACCAGCAAAGCATAGCCATTGCTCCCAATTCCCGCGATGCCCAGGATGCCAAAACTGCCGAAGCCGCGGTTTATTATTTCCGTCAGGATTTTCCCGCCGCGCTAAGCCTTTTTCAGGAAGTTCTTTCCGAAACTAAAGACTGGGACCAGATAAAATACTGCTCTTACTGGATAAAAGAAGTCAAAAGAAAAATGTCTTTTTCAGGGAGCGATTCTTTTTCCTGCGGCCCTAAAGCTTTAAAAATAGTTTTCAACATTCTGGGGATAACATCAAGCGATAAAGAAATAGGTAAACTGCTTAATACCAAGGAAAAACAAATATCCTTGGCACAATTAACTAAAGTTGCCCGTCAAAAAGGTTTAAAGCCAAAAGTTGCGAAACTAAATTCATCCGACATCCAAAATGTGAATACCCCTTTTGTCGCTTTGCTTAATCCCGGACATTATGTTGTAGTCACAGATACGAGCCAGACGCAAATTAAATTTATTGACCCCGCTCAACCCAGAGAGCCGCAAACTGTTACTTTTGAAAAATTCGATAGAGATTTTAAAGGCTATGCCCTTATTTTTATAGAAGATAGGAAGCTTGCAAAAGCAAAGATTATTTCTCCCCAAAGCCAAGAGCTCGAAGTATTAAAAGGCGGCGTCTGCTGGTGCTGTCCGCCGTCCGGTTTAGGCGGTGCAGGAAGCAACCCCAATACCGAATATGACGGAAAACCTGCTTGTTCAGCAGGCATGCCGTCTTGGATGGTTAATACTACGAATTTAAATTTAATCGTTCAGGATATTGATTTCAGCTACACTTCAAGAGGTATGCCCATCGAGTTTATCCGCACATATAACGCCGATGACCCCCGCGAGAGTATTTTCGGCCGTTCCTGGACCTTCAATTATAACGTAAGCCTGGTAGAAAATCCCGACACAAGCATTGATGTGCGCAGAGGCGACGGAAAAGTTGACCATTTTTTCTGGAATGGCACCCGCTATCAGGCTCCGGAGGGAATTTACGATACTTTGGTCAAAAATTCCGACAACACTTATTCTCTAAAATTAAAGGCCAGCAAAACTATTCAGAATTTCAATACAGTTGGCCGGCTCGTTAATATTAAAGACCGCAATAATAACACTATAAGTTTTAGTTATGACAGCGAAGGAAAGCTTGCCGTTATTGCCGATCCTAACGGGAAAAATACGCTTTTAAGCTATAACGCAAATAAAAAAGTTTCAAAAATAACCTTACCCGATAGCCGCAGCATAAACTTTGTCTATGATGCCAACAATAACCTTCTTCAATCTATAGATATGGTTGGCGCAACCGCAAGTTTCACTTATGATTCCGCCAGTTACCTTACAGTAATTACTACTCCCCATCAAGGCACAACCACCATCGAATATGGCACTTATTTAGAAGGCTATTATATAAGGTCAGTTACTGATGCTTTGGGAAATAAACGTAAATACGCAAGCTATGAGACTGATTACCAGATCCGTATTTTAGACGCAAAAAATAATCCTACTATATACGCCAATAACGACGATGGTTACAC
>CAZNWL010000034.1:0-8827 GCA_964577045.1 uncultured Planctomycetia bacterium
GGATAAAAAAGAAGAGAAAGTGCGTAAAGAAATTCCCCAGGATTATCCCGCAGGAAAAAACAATGAACAGCCAGAAATTCAGCAACTTACAGCCTCATTCAAAAGTAATATAATCTTTGATCAACTGTAACTTTTTTTCGCCTATCCCCTTCACTTTATCCAAATCCTGAAGAGTTTTAAATCCTCCAACTTGGCTGCGGAAGGCAATAATCAAACGGGCAGTGTGCGGTCCAATACCGGGAATTTTTTCCAATTTTTCCTGTGAGGCAGTATTGATATTAACGAGGAGCTTTTTGGTTTGTGCTAAAGGATGCTCTGTCTCTTTTCTCAAGGTAACATTGAAAAATTTAAGGCCGGCTCCGCAAAGAATAAGTATTGCGATAAAAAGCAGGACTTTTCGTTCAGCGGGCGTAAGCGAAAACATACAATCTCAAGCCCAAATAAACCACACCAATAAATATGCCGCACCGACTGCGGCTAAAGTAAATGGTAAACCAATCTTCGCAAACTGGCCAAAACTTACCGGATAGCCTTCTTTTTTCAGCAGACCGCAGGCGACGATGTTAGCTGACGCTCCGATGGGTGTGATATTGCCGCCTAAGCTTGCGCCGATAAGTAGGCCAAAAAGAAAAAGCGCAGGCTGGATGTTTAATTTATCCGACATAGAAATCGCCACCGGAAGCATAGCCGCTAAAAACGGCACATTATCAATAAAAGCGGAAAGTATAACTGCCATAAAAACAATCAAGCTATAGCCAAAAAATATATTTTGCCCTACTAATCCGGAGAGAAAATTTGCAATCACCTCAATCCAACCGGTAATAGTGAGGCTTCCTACCAGAATGAATACCCCCATGAGAAAAAAAGTAGTATCCCAGTCCAGCTGTTTTATGCCATCAAAGACAGGCGTTCTATTCACCAGTTTTTCCCAAAGTATGGAAACCACTGCCGCCAGTATACAAAGAATTCCCGCCAGGTAAGAAAAGCCGGTATCCAAACACGAGCTTAAAGCTAAAACAATAATCAAGCCGGCCAGAATAAGCGTAGGCACCCAGGACTTTACTTTTTCTATAGCCACCAGCGCAGTTTTTTCTTTGTGCTTGCAAAAGATAAAATAAAGCACAAAAAAAGACACAATTGCTCCCCATTCCACCGCAAAAAATATGCTCGGCCGGCCTTTATAGAAGAAAAAATCCATGAAATTCATCTTGGCAAAACCGCCCAAGAGCATGCTCGGCGGGTCTCCGATAAGAATCGCAGTTCCCTGCAGGTTACTGGAAATAGCAATACCAATCATCATCTTGGTCGGATTAATTTTTAGTTTCTTGGCTAAAGATAGAGCAATCGGCGCGACGATTAAAACCGTAGCTACGTTTTCCACAAAAGCAGAGATAAAACCAGTGAGCATGCAGATAAAAAGTATAGCCCAAGCAGTATTTTTTGCCTTATCTACGATGATTTCCGCTAGGTAAGCCGGAACTCTGCTCTCCATAAATATATTAGCCACTATCAGCGTTCCGACGAATATCCCCATCACATTCCAGTTAATGGCAAAAAAAGCTTCTTTCAAAGATATTGCTCCAAGTAATAATAGCAACATCGCCCCGCAAACCGAAATCAATGTCCGCCGGTTGGCTAAAAATATGAACAGAACATAAGCCAGGATAAAAATCGAAAGCGCGGTTATCTTTGGCTCAAGCATAATTAGCTTCTTAGCTATATGTCGAAAGTTGTTTGATGCGTTTAAGCATATTAGGGTGGGTGCTTAAAACTTCCAAAAGCCGGTCTCCCACGGTCAAACGGATGTGTTTAGTTTTAAGCTGGGCTAACTCTGAAGCGTCAATAGTGCCGCTTTTGTCCTGATCGAGCTGGCTTAACTCCCGGATTTCTTTTAAGGCCTGGGAGGGGTCATTGATAAAAAAAGCTTTCAGGCCTTCGGCCTCTTTGAGGGATTCTTTATCCATCCGGGCTGCGCCATAGACAAGCTTATAAAGGCTGGAAGCGAGGGTTTGCGGCGGATTGCCTAAAGAAACAGAGCCGCGGTCGGCAAAATATTCCCGGATGCGCGAAGCATAAAGCACTAAAAGGTTAGTGATAAAATAAAAAAGGAAAGCTGCCAAGCCGATTAAGGCGGTATTTCCTCCCCGCTCTCTGCGCCGGCCATAAAACAAAAATTGCCAGGCAATGCGGTAAAGCACCATGGGAATAACCGACAGCAAGGTAATAAAAAGCACATCGCGGTTTTTAAGATGGCTGAGCTCATGGCCCAATACTGCTTTTAATTCTCCCTCGTCTAAAAGCCTTAGAATGCCTTCGGTTACGCAAACACGGCCGTCTCTTATGCCCCGGCCAAAAGCAAAAGCATTGGGAATGTTTATCTGGGCAATGCCGATTTTAGGTACTGGAATTTGCGCTCTCATGGCTAAATCTTCTACCATTTGAAAAAGTTTGGGGTAATCTTGCTTCTGAATATACTTTACCCGCATGCTCCACTCTACCAGCTTTGGACCGATGAGATACTGGATAAACATCATGACCAGCGAAATACCTAGATAAAAATAAAAGTTATTTAAACCCAAATAAGAGCCAATAGCTACGCAGATTGCATAGACAATAGCAAAAAGAACCATCAATAAAAGCCACATTCTTAACTTCAGAAATAACATTTTTCTCTTCCTCCTACTGCGCTTTTTGTTTGCTTACATTAGAAGGTAAAATCACGATTTCTACCCTACGGTTTTTCTGTTTATTTTCCGGAGAATCATTAGCTACAACGGGATGATATTCGCCGTAAGCGTTAGCAGAAAGCCGCTGGGGGCCTACTTTGCATTCGTCAATCAAAAAATGCAAAACCGAGAGGGCCCGCGCAGAAGACAGTTCCCAGTTTGACTTCCAGCCGGAATATTTAATCGGTTCATCGTCGGTATAGCCTTCAATCGCTACTAAAGAATTTGGGACGTTGCTATTTAAAACTTCCGCTACTTTGCGAATCGCTTCTTTGCCTTCCTCTTTAACTACATCTTTGCCGGAATCAAAAAATACTTCGGAGAGAAAAGTAACTATCAAACCTCGTTCAGTCATCTCTAACTTTGCCTTATAATCTCCTATTTCTTTCTTGAGAGAATTTTCCAGCTCAAGCTTTGCTTTCTCTAATTCAGAAAGCTCCCTTTCTAACTTGTCTGTCTTGCGGGCTTTCTGAAGAGTAGCGCACCCGCTAAAAGCAAAAATGGCCAAAAGTAAAAACCAAACTATTTTCTTGCGCATAAACACCTCCTCTGATTTCAATCGCATTTTGTATATTTTATAAGTAAAAGCCGGATTAAGCAAGCGCAATCGGAGCTGCCTCTTCCAGCACTTCGCGGTGTTTCTGGTATCTCTTCTGCCAATAGCCTTTGCGGAAATACCAAAACATAGCCACCCCCTGAACGACATCCGAAGCATTTATCCCCAGCCAGATGCCGTTAGTGCCTAAACCCACAGCTAAAGCCATGAGGTAGGCAACGGGAATACGTAAGCCCAGCTGGGTAATCCCGGTCATCACTGCCGGAGCAATGGTGTCTCCCGCGCCGCTTAAACCCCGGCCAAAGATAAGGGTCGAAGCCAAGAAAGGAAGGGTCACGGCGATGAATCGTAAAAGGTTAGTTCCGATTCTAACTACCTCGGGATAGTCGTTAAAAACTCCTATTATTTGAGGCGAAAAAATAAAGAATAAAGCTGCTGCCGGAATTACTATCAATTCGTAATATTTCAAAGTATCCTTGCCGGACTGCATCGCTCTCTCTGGCTGGCCGGCACCCAGATTCTGCCCAATCAATACTGAACTGGCTATGCCCATACCAAACCCCAGCATCATAATCACCATCCTTAAGCGCAAAGCTATCCCGAAAGCCGCTAAAGCCGCTGTCCCGTAAGAGGCAACTAAATTAACCAGCAAAAGAAGCGATGTCTGGCGTAGTAATACCTCAAGGGAAGCGAAAAATCCTATTTTGACCATCCGGCCAATGACTCTAAAGTTAACTTTAAAAATATTGCGCTCAAAATGCAGGCTGGAATGTCCGAAAATAAAATGGCCTAAAAGGATAAATACTCCTATGCCCTGGCTGATTACAGTGGCTACGGCCGAACCGCTGACTCCCATGCGCGGGAAAAATCCTACTCCGAAAATAAACATCGGGTCAAGAAAGATATTAATCAGATTGACAAGAGCTAGCACCTTTAAAGGCACTATCGCGTCTCCAGAACCTCTCAAGCCTTGAGTGAAGCCGATAAAAAGAAAAATAAAAATAGACCAGACAAAACTTATCTTTAAGTATCCATAAGCATCCGGAATAATTTCCGGGGTAGCTCCGAATAAGCGCAGAAGCCCGCCGGTGCCAAAAAGACCGACCAAAAGCATAATCAAAGAACAGATAACGCTCATAATCACGGTTTGGAAAAGAACGTTATCGGCACTGCGGTAATCTTTTTTTCCGGTAAAGTGGGCGACTAAAGCCGTGGTTCCGGAAGAAATGCCTATGGCCATCATCGCGATTATAGAAATAATCACTCCGGAGATAGACAACGCTGCCACGGCGACATGGCCCAGGCGCCCGACAAAGAAAAGGTCAACCAGGCTGAAGGAATCCTGAAGCACGGCTCCGGCTACCATCGGCCAGGCCAGCTTCCAAAGCGAGCCTCGCACAGTCCCCTTAGTAATGTGTTCGTTTACTTTGCGTTTACGCAAGTTAATTAATATTTAGGTAAGCGGCTAAAGTGGGATTATTTCTACTTACTTTAAGCATTACTACCCAAACGATAAGTATTGCCGCCGAAATGCTCAAGCCTAAAAGAAGGTCGCTGGCTAAGTTTTCCGAAATCAGGAATAATTCTTGATTCCACCAATGGTCGATTACTCCAAAAAGGGCTCCTCCGTAAAACATTAAACTAAGCCACCAAATTTTAACACTCTTTGTCGCCTTCCATATACCCGATGAAATACCTGCGCCGATCAAAGGAGCTACGTAACACATTCAACACCTCCTAAACTTATACTTTCGTAAACCTAATCCGTTAACCCCCGTTACCCCTGTGCTGTTATGTATTGAAAACTGAACTTTGCTTTAGAAAGCTTCTCGAATAATTTTTCATCCTGGATTACTGCCGGCGAAGTATCGATGAGCTTGGAAAGCCCTTCCCAAATACCAAACCAGCCCAAAGGCATAAGAATTATGGCGGAGATTTGAATGGCTAACTCGCTTAAAAACCTAAAATAAGTGGCTAAAGTCAAAAAACTTAGCGAACCAATGCCAATAATGACAAAAATCAAGCCTCTAAGCCGGATAACGGTAATCACCTTCTTTTTTTGCAGGAATTTATGGCGGAAATGTTTTTTCAAACGCTGGCTGACTATCTTTTCCGAAGCTTCGTCCTTTAAAGAAAGCGGGGCATAAATAGTAATAAGATATTCCCCGAAGCGGGTTTCCTTATAACGTTTCCTCAATTCGTCAAGGAAGTCTTCGGATACAGTCCTTTCCTCTAAAGGGCGGGGGTCAAAATCAGAAAAAATGTCATCCCAGGTGTCAATGACAATCCCGATTTCTTTTAAATCTTTGGCCCGCTGTTCTGCGGCTTTGTTTATATTCTCCATAAGAAAGGTATTTTACCGCAAAAATCCGCCCAAGCAAGCATATTGACAATTTTATAAATGTGGTAAAATATCTCCCTATGACTTATACCGATTTAAAACCCGGAGTGGCTTTTATGTATGAAGGCTCTCCCTATATCGTTGTTTCCGGGCAATTCCACCGCATGCAAATGCGTAAAGCTGTCATGCGCACGGTAATCAGGAACCTGGTTACCGGGCAGTTAGTCCAGAAAACTTTTACCGCCTCCGAAGAGTTTGACCCGGCGCCGGTTGACGACGTAACCGTCGAATATCTTTATCGTGACGGCGATACTTATTATTTCATGGATAAAGAAAGTTTTGAACAATACCATTCAAGCCAGGAAACTCTGGGCGATAAGGTCAAATTTTTGAGCGAAAATCAAACTGTATCTTTGATGCTGTTTAACCATAACCCCATCCAGCTGATTTTACCCAAGCATGTCGTCTTAAAAGTAATTGAATCGCCTCAAGCCATAAAAGGCGACAGCGTAACCAGCTCTTTTAAGACGGTTACCTGCGAAAACGATATAAAAGTATCCTGCCCTTTGTTTGTCCGCGAAGGCGATAAAATCAAAATAAACACTGAAACCGGCGAGTATATTGAACGGGCTGGTTAGAACGAAAAGCTTCCTTAGCCTAAAACTAACAGCTGCACAATCCCCCTTCTGATCATCATTACCGCTATAGCCGCTAAAAGGAGGCTCATTACTTTGGAAAGGGCTTTTGAGCCGGCGTCGCCCAAAATTTTAATCAAAACTTCCGACAAGGAAAAAATTATTCCTGCCAACAGGACATTAATGACCACTGAAAGCAGGGTTATCATAGTCCCAAATTCAGAAATAATCATCAAAGAAGTGGTTAATACTGCCGGCCCCACGATTAAAGGGGTCCCCAGCGGCACCGAACCCAGTTCTTTTGAGGGTATGCGCCGTTTTTTTTCCGAATTGATTATGTCAATGATAGCGATGGAAAAAAGAATCGCTCCGCCGGCAATCATAAAGTCAGCTACGGTGATGCCTAAGAAATTAAACACTGCCCGGCCCAGAAAGACGAAGAAAACCGCTAAGGCTATTGCCGTAAGCATGGATTGGATAACGATTTTAGCCTTTTCTTTTCTATCTAAGCCCTCGGTTAAAGAAACAAAAATCGGAAGCACCCCCAAAGCATCAACTGCCACGAACACCGGAACAAAGGCTAATAAAATTTCTCTAAACATAAACTCTCCCTCTAAATCCAGCGTTTCCGCCTGAAATAAATCAGCATGAGGATGGCAATCACAGCCATCACCCCTAAAGCTCCCCAATAACCCCAGCGCCAGCTAATTTCAGGCATATATTTAAAATTCATTCCATACAAGCTGGCGACAAAGGTAATAGGAATAAAAATAGTGGCAATAATAGTCAAAACCTTCATTATTTCATTCAAACGGATGTTCATGCTAGAAATATAGACCTCCAGCATCCCGGAAATCATATCGCGTAAACTCTCCACCGTATCAATTACCTGGATGGTATGGTCGTAAACATCCCTTAGGTAAAGCCGGGTAGTCTTTTTAATGAAAGGGGTCTCGCCTCTTTCCAAACCGTTAATAATTTCTCTTAACGGCCAGACAGATTTACGTAAAGAAATACTCTGCCTTTTTAAATCGTGGATAATCTGAAGCGTTTTGGGATTGGGATTAGTCACTAGCTCTTCCTCTATAGACTCTACGTCCGCGCCGATCTTCTCTAAAATCGTAAAATAGTTATCGACGATGGTATCAATAAGGCTGTAAGCCAGGTAATCCGCTCCCTCTTTGCGGATGCGGCCTTTGGCATTTCTTAAATGTTCCCGGATAGGGTTAAATACATCGCCGATGGTCTCCTGGAAAGAAATAACAAAATTAGAGTTTATAATCAGGCTGACCTGCTCTGAATTAATTTCAGTGCCATCTTCGTTAAGCATCAGCATCTTTAAAGCCACAAAAACGTATTGTTCGAAATCCTGATATTTAGGCCGCTGGCCAACCATCAAGATGTCTTCAAGGACTAAGGGGTGGATATTAAACTCTTTGCCGATTCTTTCAACCAAACCCACATCTTGCAGGCCGTCGATGTTGACCCAGGTAACCGTAGGCGTATCTTTGAAGGGAAAACATTCCTCAATATTTTTAACCTCTCTCTCCTGGAATTTATTCTCATCATAATCGATGAGCATAATCTTTACCCCGTCAACTTTTTTCTCGCCTCTATAAGCGAGGGGGTCCGGGCGAAGTATCTCGTTGCTATGAAAATGCTTTTTTTGCGTTGCCATAATGGCTATATTTTATAAGATTAACCGGAATTAAGCAAGAAAATTAACTTATACTGCAGTTCTCCCCGCTTCTATAATCCAGCTTTTTTAAAAGCGTTCCTGACAAATTTAAGATACTCAAGGCTGTCTTTATCTCCGACAAAAAATCCGCCGTCGTAAAGATTGGCGTTGCGCTCCTGCCTCATTTTATTTCCCAGCACAAGAATATCCTCATCCTTAAGTAATTGGCTCAATTTTTCTAAAATCTTAATATGATGGCCGGCTGTACTTCTTATCTTATACCCTTTTTTGGCGATTAACGCGATGCCTAATTTTATAAAAGCATCATAACTGAATTTAAAAATTACATCGGGAATATCCGACGATTCAGCAATCTTAAGGTCATGCAGGGCTGAATTTAAGAATTGATTGATTTGCTCTTCTTTAAACGCCAGCTTTTGAAAGTACTGGCTTTCGAAACTAATCATACAAGCCTTATAGTCTTGGTTTTGAAAACTGCGTTTATAAAGGGGTTTTTGTTTTTTTTCTTCATCCTGAATTCGTCCGGCGTTAGATTTGTAACGTTGACCTCACGTCCTGTATCTTTCTGCAATTTAACTGCTATTCTCTGCAATTCCAAAACAGAATGGGTGCCGACAGCCAAAAGGTCAATATCGCTTGAAGAATCCATTTTATTGCTCGCGTATGAACCAAATAGATATGCTTCTCTAATTCCTTTAATACCGCTTAACGCGTCTTTGAGCCTCTTTTCTATGCCGTGGGTTTTCAGAAAAATCTGGCGGTAATGCTTTAGGACCGGGTTATCTTTTGCAAGGAAGAAATATCTTTGTTTACCGCGAAATTCGCTTTTAAAAAGGCCTTCCCTCTCTAATTCCTTAAGCTTGGTTTCGG
>CAZNWL010000035.1:0-1022 GCA_964577045.1 uncultured Planctomycetia bacterium
GATAGAAAGGAGCTGTTCATCATAGACATCAGTGGGATTATATGTATTTAATTTTTCTCCCTTTTCTGTGTAAGCAAGGTAATTATCCGTATCATTTTTATAAGGATCTTGGTAATTTTGTTCTTGAGGAGTGTTATTCGGTCTATTTCTATTATTAGTTAAGGTTGGGGTTGAGGATTTTGTTTCATCCCGGATTAAAGGAATATTAATTTGGGGCTTAGATTCTTCTGATATAGGAGCAGGATTTGGCGGGGAAGGTTGTGGCTGATTTTTTGGCGTTGCGGTTTGAGCTTGAGTTGATTCTGTTTTTTGGTTTGTTTGAGAATAAAACGGGGTACGCTCCGCTTGCGCTGCAAATGTTTCTGTTGACCATTCCTCGGCATAAGCCAACGGCAAAAATCCCGCATGAGCCGCCAAAACAAAAATAATTAAAGGTATTTTCATCTTATCAATTAAATTTAACATATTTTGGTCGTAAAGAAAAGCTTTGTGCGGCTTCTTTCTGTAAACGTTACAGCGCCTTATTATGCTAGGGTGATTTAGGCGGGATCCGTTGTCCCCAAAGAGATCATTTCTTTTAATTCTTCGGCGCCGATACAGCTTATGCCTATTTTCCTGGCCCAGGTAACCAGGCCCTGGTCAGAAGTAGCCAGGTAAGCATCCAATTCTTTAGCCAAAAGCATCAAGTCAAAATCTTCTTTAGAGTCAATTACCCCCTCGCGCATGGCTACGCGGTATTCCTGGCGCAGATTTTTAATCGACTCTTCGCCGCCGTTTTTCCGGCTATATTTTTCAGCGATGCGCAAGCCCTTATTAATTCGGGTACGCATCTCTTCAATAAACTCATAAACCAACATCGCCGGCACCAAAGACGCATAAGAGGCCGGTGGTTTTTTGTTAATCAGCAGTGTTTTTTTGGCCGGGGGTATTTTTTCTACGAAAGAAAGAAGCTCTTCATATACCGAAGGCGGGATATAGCAGCTGATATACTTTTTATCTTCGATATAGTCTAAGAAATTGCT
>CAZNWL010000035.1:1032-8804 GCA_964577045.1 uncultured Planctomycetia bacterium
GTTGACAAAAATACTGGTATCTAGTACAATTTTGACCTGTTTCATAGACCCATATTCTAAAGTACAATTGCCATAAAAGCAATAAAAAATAAAACGGCAAAAAGTGCGAATTATATTGACATAATTTTAGGGTTAAGTTAAAATACTTTTAATTAAGAGCTTCGCGTTTGAAAACAAGGGGGTAAGATGATTAAAAAATTCTCCTTTATTTTATTAGCTTGTTTTCTTATTTTCGGCTGCACTAACCTTCCTTCCCCACAAGATAGCGGAACAAAAACCTCAACCGCCGACACCCCGATTAAAGGCGCGCTTTTAGCCCAGGTTAATGACTGGTCTATTGGCACCGTTGATTTCAAGGAAAAGTTAGACGCTTTAAAGACACTGCTTCCCGAAGAAGCGGTGCAAAAAGAGTTTGATAACCGCGAGACCAGGTTGAAGATCCTTCAAGAGCTGGTTAATTTTGAAATTTTAGCCCAAGAAGCTGAAGTCCGCGGTTTTGATAAAGAACGCGACGTGATTGATGCGGTAAAAAATTTTAAAAGAAATTTTTTAGCCCAGAAACTGCTGGGAGAGATTTATCAGGACATCAATATTACCGATATTGAGATAGAGGAATTTTACAACCGCAATAAAGCTATTTTTAAAGAGCCCGAAGAGCGCCAGATAAAGGAAATCGTGGTTGGTTCAGAGGCTCAAGCCAAAGATATCTTGATCCGCCTGCTGCAGGGGGAAGATTTCAGTTTGCTGGCCCAGAATTATTCAACGGCCGATTCGCGCGCCAAAGGAGGAGATTTAAGTTACTTTAAAATCGACCAAGAAACTACTTCCAGCAAGAAATTCCCTGATTTTTGGAAGGCGGTCCTCACTACCGAAAAGGGGAGGAATTCAAGTTATTTTAAAGGCCCCGATGGCAAGTATTATGTGATTCGCGTTGAAGATATAAAAGGCGGCCAAGCCAGGCAGCTAAAGGATGTCCGGGAGAACATCCGTGAACACCTCAAAGGAGTTCAAGCTAATAATAAGAAAGATGAAATAATTGCAGCCGCCAAAAAGAAGTTTAAAGTCACAATTAACGAGGGACTTGTGGAGTAACTATGGATAAAAGAACAATCAATATAATAATCGGAGTAGTTTTAGCGCTTTTTGCCATTTTTATGATTCAGAAACACTTGGCTCAAAGAGAAGCTTTGATCCGTAAACTCATTGCCGAAGGAGAGCTAATTGAGGTGGTAGTGGCCAAGACTGATATACCAAAAGAAACCACGATTACCGTGAATATGGTGGGTGCGGCTACAGTCAGGGCCAAGACTATTCAGCCGGGTGATTTAACCTCGCTGGATTCGGCTATCGGCAAGTTTGCCGAAGTAGATATCTTAAAAGGCCAGCATATCAACAGCAATATGGTCAGGTCATTGGGCGGAGCCAAGTTTCTCTCTCAGGCAGTCCCCCAGGGCATGCGGGCTATAACTATTCCGGTAGATAAGGTTTCCGCCATCGAAGGCTTAATTAAGCCCGGCGACAACGTTGATGTGGTGGCAACTTTTGATGTGCCTGACCCGGCGACTAAGGAATCAAACGTAGTGGTGGTTACTATTTTCCAGGGAGTAAAAATTTTAGCCACCAATAAAAATCTTTCTCAATATCAGACTGCCGATGTTATTAACACGGTTACTATGGCTTTGCGGCCGGATGATATCAAAATCTTAACTTATATACTGCAATATTCTACTATCCGGCTAGTTTTAAGGGCACCTTTAGATACAGCCACTGAATACGGCTATACAGCCGTAACTTGGGAGGCTTTGATGCGGCGTTTGGGGATGTGGCAGGAAATGCCGGTTGCGCCGCCGCAGCCGACAGTTGAAATCTATCGCGCTACGTCGGTGGAGGAAACAAACCCTACCCAGTAAAAGGAGGAAAATGATAAGACGCCTATTTTTAATAATCGGTATTTTCAGTTTCCTGTTCTTTATTTCTCCCCCCACCCATTCCCAGGATTTTCTTTCCCTGGAAAATGTCGAAACCGAAATACGCTTAGTGGTCGGCGAAGTGCATGTTTTTAAGATTGATTTTCCCCAGCGAGTATCGATTCGTAACCCCGAAATAGCCGATATCTCCAAAGTCTCTGATTCAGAAGTAGTTGTGGTTGCCAAACAGCAGGGCGAAACGACCTTGACTGTTTGGGATAAAGATGGCCAGAGACAGTTTTTCGTCGTGGTCTATCCCCAAGACGCAACAAGAGTAATAGAGAAACTTAACACTTTGATTAACCAGAATTTAGGTATTGAGAATGTGCATTATAAACTTAACGAAACTTCTGGCAAGGTCATGATTCTAGGCGAAGTCACTCCTCGCCAGTTTGAGCAGGTAGAAAAAGTTTTATCCGGCTTCTATGATGTTAATGGGAAAAGTGTGCTTTTAGACAATCTCTTGACTATCACCGAAGAAAGCAAGATGGTCGAGATTGACTGTCAGATTTTAGAGATTAATAAGACGGATTTGGACCGTTTAGGTTTTAAATGGGTGGAATACCTTCAGATAAGGGAAGAACCGTATAGCGCTGCTACCAGTGCTACTGTTGCTGCCTCAAGCGGAGTCCAGACCACTCTCAATAGAGACGTTCCTTGGAGCAAACTTTGGCCGTCTCACGAAGCTTCGCGTGATGCCATGCATGCCCGGATAAACTTTTTGGTGCGGAATAACCGGGCAAAAGTCCTTTCCCGGCCCAAACTTTTGTGCTTGAGCGGCAAAGAAGCAAAGCTGGTGGTGGGAGGAGAGGTGCCTTATATCAGCGCTTCGACTACCGGCGCTGCCGGAACCAGCGTATCAGTTGAATACCGCGAATACGGCGTTATCCTGAAACTGCGTCCGGAGGTTTTAGCTAACGAAAAAATTCTGCTTAATGTCGGCACCGAAGTCAGCGAACTTGACTGGGCTAATGCGATTGTAGTCCAATCCATACAGGTCCCGGCTTTTCTTACCCGTAAAGCCGACACTTCCCTGAATGTGGTTTCCGGGGATACAATTATTATCGGTGGTTTGATTAAAAACGAAGAATCCAAAAATGTGGATAAAGTGCCCTGGATGGGCGAGGTGCCTATTTTAGGAGGATTATTCCGTTCCAAAGAATTTCAGGATGACCAGACTGAATTAGTGATTATGCTTACTCCTCTGATTAAAAAGAGCGAGTTAGAGACGGCTAAGTTAGAGGCTGCCGAGGCTTTAGGAAAGACTGCGGTAAGCAAGCCGATTATTTATCCCGATTACCTGGAAAAGGATACGGTCCTCAACGACTATATTTTGCGTGTCCAGAAAATGATTTTCCAATCGCTGGATTATCCCCGTTTAGCTGAAGAAGCCGGCTGGCAGGGGGCAATGAGTTTAAAATTGCACATCAGCAATACCGGTAAATTAATCGAAGCAAGAGTTTCTGAATCTTCCGGTTATTTATCTTTTGACAATAGTGTAATCAACGCTGTCAAAGCTTTAAGTTCTTATCCGCCCTTTCCCATGGGGATAGACCTGGAAGATCTCTGGGTAGATATTCCGATAGTCTATAAAATGGACTAATCGCTAGGAAAATTTACCTCTTTAATGGAAGCCCGCACCATAACTTTTTTCAGTCCCAAAGGCGGCGTCGGCAAAACCCTTTTTTCCCTGAATTTGGCAGTAAGCCTGATGGCTAAAGGTAAAAAGGTTTTGCTGCTGGATTTAGATTTAGGCGCGCCGCAAATGACCGCTAAACTCTTAGGGGTTGACGCCAAATATTCGTTGTTCAGCCTGATTGGGCACCTCGATGAGTTTAAAGAGAAAAAAAGAAACCTCTATAATTACGTAACTTCTTATAAGAAAGATTTATTTTTTCTTCCTTCGATTACTAAACTTGCCCAGCGAGCCAGGTTAACCCCCGAATTGATAAAGGAATTTATTTCCATCGCCAAGGAAGATTTCGACTATATCGTTATCGATGCCGGAAATAATTTGAGCGATGTTTTAATCGCTGCTTTTGATTCTTCCAGCCTCATCCTTTTAGTCCTTACTCCGGATATCCTTTCGGTTTATCAGACCGAATGGATACTGGATACTTTGCAATCCATAGGTTTTCCTCTCCAGATGATAAAGATTGTGCTTAACCGCGCCGAAAGCAAAGGTTCGATAAGCTGGCAGGAGATAAAACTCCTTTTGCCGGCAGAGATTATATCGCTGGTGCCTTCGGAAGGAAAAATAGTGGGAATGGCGGTAAACCGCAGTATCCCGGTGGTAGTGGACAGCCCTAACTCTAAAATCAGCCTGGCCATATTTAAACTGGCTTCGGAGCTGATGGAGAATAAAAGCCTTTATATCGAGCATAAACAGCTTACTGAACTGCGGGTTTCCAAAGAAGAGCTGGTTGAAGATGAAGTCGCTTTCCTGCAAAAAATCGGCCTGGCTGAAGATTCGGAAAAGATTTACCTGAAAGAAGAAGAAGATGAAGTAATCCGTTTTAAGAAGAAAGTCCATCAGAAACTCTTGGAAGAGTTGGACTTAAAACGCCTGCCAGTTGAAACTTTTTCTTACAGCCAGCAGAAGATGCGCGAGTTGCGCGACCGGGCACAGAGAGTTATTTCCAATATCATCAGTCAGGAAGCAGGAGGTTTTATTTCGTCTTTAGAAATCCGCAAAAAAGTCACCAAGGAAATTTTGGATGAGGCTTTGGCTTTAGGGCCTCTGGAAGACCTGCTCAAAGACGACACCATTACCGAAGTGATGGTCAATAATAAGGACCAGGTTTATATTGAGCGGGAAGGGAAAATTTATCTCACCAGCAAAAAATTCACCGGTAATGAACAGGTGCGTATAGTCATTGAAAGGATTTTAGCGCCTCTGGGCCGCAGGATTGACGAGTCAGTGCCCTATGTGGATGCCCGGCTTCCTGACGGTTCGCGGGTTAATGCAATCATTGCTCCGTTGGCTTTGACTGGGCCGACTTTAACCATCAGAAAATTCTCGCGCCAGCGCTATCATATGGAGGATTTAGTCAAGCGTTTCGGCTCGCTTACCCCGGAAATGGCGCAATTTCTGGATGCCGCGGTCAAGGCGCGCAAAAATATCCTGGTCTCCGGAGGGACCGGTTCGGGTAAGACCACTTTCTTAAATATTCTTTCCGAATTCATACCGGAAAGCGAACGGATTGTTACCATTGAAGATTCAGCCGAGCTTAAACTGCATCAGATTCACTGGGTGCGTTTAGAGTCGCGGCCCCCTAACATTGAAGGCAAAGGCCATATCAGTATCCGTGACCTTTTCCGCAATACCCTGCGCATGCGGCCGGACCGGATTATTGTCGGTGAAGTCAGAGGCGATGAAGTGGTGGATATGCTTCAGGCGATGAATACCGGCCATGACGGCAGTATGTCCACGATTCACGCTAACACCACGCATGACGTTTTAATCCGCTTGGACAGCATGATTCTGATGAGCGCGGTGGAACTGCCCATCAGGGCGATTCGGGAGATGATTTCTTCGGCCATTCATTTAATCGTACAAACTGCCCGTATGTCTGACGGTTCGCGCAAAGTAACGGCAATCACCGAAGTAGTGGGCATGCTTGATGATATGCACGTCAATTTGCAGGACATCTTTTCCTATCGCCAGACCGGCGTAGACAAAAAAGGCGTGGTGCAGGGTTATTTCACCTCTTTAGGCTACATTCCTACTTTCTACGATGAGATCCGGGCCAGGGGCATAGAATTGCCGCGGGAAATATTTATTTCCAAGGAGTAGTTCATTATTTAATGATTACGGAGATTAAATATAGATTGCAGAGATTAATAATCGCCGTAATCTTTTTAAAATCGCTGTAATCATAAAAAAAGTATAAGCAATGGGCGAAGGCGCGAATAAACTGCGTAAATTATTAGCTGACCCGACCATTACCGAAATCATGATTAATGGCCCTCATGCCACGTGGCTGGAAGTAAAAGGTACTAAATATAAAATCGAAGTAACTTTCAGCGAAGAGGATATGAAAGATATCGTCGAGACATTTTTTACCCGGGTGGGCAAAAATATTTCCTATTATAATCCTTACGGCGATGTCTGTACTGAAGACGGCTCGCGGCTGAATATCATTCAATATCCTTTAGCCCGCTGCGGCACAACTTTAACTGTGCGTAAATTTGACCGCCAGCTGCATTCCCTGGATGATTTAGTAGCTAATGGCACGTTGAGTCAGAAAATGGCCAACTTTTTAATTGCCTGTATCAAGGGGCGGGTTAATATTTTATTTTCCGGAGCTACGGGTTCGGGAAAAACCACCACTATGGAGATGCTTTCGCACCATATTCCGGAACAGGAGCGTTTGGTAACTATCGAAGATACTGCGGAACTCATATTGCACCAAGATAATTTAGTGCCTATGGAAACCCGTACCCCGGACCAGGACGGAAAAGGCGAAGTGGCGCTGCGGGATTTAATCCGTAATGCCCTGCGTATGCGGCCGGACCGGCTGATTGTCGGTGAAGTCAGAGGCCCGGAAGCTTTGGATATGATTCAGGCTATGTCCACTGGCCACCGCGGCACTTTAGCCGTAATCCACGCTAACTCTCCGCAGGAAGTCACTAACCGCATGGAAACTTTGATTCTTTCTTCGGGGATTAAACTGCCTATTGAAGAAATCCGGCGGCTGATCGGAAACACTATCCAGGTCGTGGTCCAGCAGGAGCGTTATCCTGACGGCATACGCCGCATCAGCCATATTTCCGAACTACGCGGCCTGGAACGCCATGAGGTAGCCATCCAGGATTTATTCATCTTCCGCCGCGAAGGAAAGGATGAACAGGGTAAAATTAAAGGCAAGTTCCTTACAGTGATGCGTAACTACCCCCGCTTTTTCCCCGAATTTCACCGCTTAGGCCTTCTGGACGAGAAGGCCTTCTCCGAATACGAATAATTGGGGACAGGTCCCACTTTATAAACCTAATGTTATCAAGCCTTTTTTAGCCATTTTTCAAATTTTATAAAAACTTCTCCTTTGTCTAAATTATTTCTGGTTTTTGTAAAAAGCAGCAAATAATACCTTATTTTACTGGGGTCATTTGAGTGGGACCTGTCCCCAAGGTAAACGCTTCCAAAATCCACTAGTTATTTCCTTGAAAACCCGCCCTAGTTTATGTTATCTTTTAAATGCTAGATATCTGTTTTGGAGAGGCAGGTAAGATGAAGCAGAAAAAAATTCCCCGGATAATTTTTTTATTGACTTTCTTTTTTATTGTTTTAACCTTTTCTCTTTCGGCTTATGCGCAGTTTCTTACAGAAATTAAGTCATTAGATTTTAACTCACCCAAGGGAGGTTGTTCCTCGTGCAATGCTTATTATCATAATACTAACCAAACGCCTAAAGTCCAAACACCTAAAACTGAACCGCCCCAGTCCGGTTCCAGTAATCCTGTAGTCAGTCCTAACGGGGTGAAGGAAAGGTCAATAGTAATTAGCCCTCCACCGTCTAAAGAGCCGGTTAAACAGCTTTTTGCGGCTACGGGGAAAACCGCTACCGCATATCCCAAGCCTCCTTACAAACAGCATCCCGCTTCAGTTGATGTGCATACGGGAATAAAAAATGGTGTGAAGGACGCCAACGGTAGCGTAAAAATAACTCTGATTGATACTACTAATGGGGATCGTAGAGGCCTGTTGGGGAAAGATGTAGAGAATGTGCAGGGAGGCGGTGTGGTATATAACAAGGGTAGATATGATGCCAAAACAGATACCACTGTATTGGTAGCCGAATATTT
>CAZNWL010000036.1:0-8802 GCA_964577045.1 uncultured Planctomycetia bacterium
CTCTATATATGGGCAGTTGCACCGGCGCAAGCGACACCCCCAGCTTCTCTCTCATCTCGGAAAGAACCCCAAAGAAATCAACGCCGACCCTGTCCATCTTATTGATAAAAGCAATCCGGGGAACCTGATAGCGGTCAGCCTGGTGCCAAACTGTTTCCGACTGGGGCTGGACCCCGCCCACGCCGCAAAAGATGACCACTACTCCGTCTAAAACCTTGAGCGAACGCTCGACTTCCACGGTAAAATCGATATGGCCGGGAGTATCGATAATGTTAATATGGTAATCCTTCCACTGGCAATAGGTAGCGGCGCTGGTAATAGTGATGCCTCTTTCCCGTTCCTGAATCATCCAATCGGTTACAGTAGTCCCTTCGTGAACCTCGCCTACTTTATGAATCCTCCCTGCGTAGTAAAGAGACCTTTCGGTAGTCGTAGTCTTGCCGGCATCAATATGCGCGATAAAGCCAATATTACGTATCCTCTCTAATCCGGTCTGGTTCTTTTTAAACATAGTAAGCATTAATATTTAAAATGGGCAAAAGCTTTGTTGGCATCTGCCATTTTATGCGTATCTTCTTTTTTCTTGACGGCTGAACCTTCCTGCTTATAGGCAGCAATTATTTCTTCAGCCATTTTTTCTTCCATGGGCTTGCCTTTTTTCTTAAGCGCAAAATCCTTCATCCAGCGCAAGGCAATAGTCATCCCTTTTTCCTTAGGCACTTCTAAAGGAACCTGATAAGTCGCTCCGCCGATGCGGCGCGGCTTGACTGCCATTCTCGGACGGGCATTTTCCAAAGCCGTAAAAAATATTTTTAAAGGGTCTTCTTTTATTTTTTCGGCTATCATATCCAAAGTATTATAGACAATCCTTTGGGCAGTGCTTTTTTTACCGTCGCGCATAATAATAGTGATGAAACTGCCTATCTCCTCGGAACCGAACTTCGGATCAATTCTCGCTGGTCTTTTTTTGGCCTGTCTTCTTCTCACTTTTGCTCCTTATCCTTTGGGCCTTTTAGCCCCGTATTTCGAACGCGAACGTTTACGGTTCTGGACACCCTGGCAATCCAAGGTGCCGCGAATTATATGATAACGCACTCCTGGTAAATCCTTAACCCTGCCTCCCCTTACCAAAGTTATGGAATGCTCCTGAAGGTTATGGCCTTCTCCGGGAATATAGGCGGTGACTTCTTCGCCGTTAGTCAAACGCACTCTGGCTATTTTACGCAAAGCCGAATTGGGTTTTTTAGGCGTCATCGTCCGCACCTGGATACAAACCCCCCGGCACTGGGGAGACTCGTGCAAAGCCGGAGATTTGCCCCGTTTGCTTTTTGCAATCCTTGACTTCCTGATTAACTGTCTTATGGTTGGCATTTTTCTACTCCAATCTCGCGATAACGTTTTAAACCCGTCCCTGCGGGGATAAGGTGGCCGACAATAACATTTTCTTTTAACCCCTGTAACTTATCGACTTTTCCGGCAGTAGCGGCATCGGCTAAAATCCGCGTAGTTTCCTGGAAGCTCGCCGCTGAAATAAAGCTCTTGGTGCTTAGAGAAGCTTTGGTGATGCCCAATAAAAGCGACGAAGCAGTGGCGGGCTTTCCTTCCTTTTTAATTATCTTTTCATTTTCTTTTCTAAAATCCCACTTATCTACGGCTTCACCCGGCAAAAATTCACTGTCGCCCGGGTCAATAATCTTCACCTTTTTAAGCATTTCCCTGATGATTACCTCGATGTGCTTGTCGTTAATTCTTACTCCTTGCAGGCGGTAGATTTCCTGTATCTCGTTCACCAAATGTTCCTGCAAAACCTTATCGCCGCAAACCCTTAAAATATCCTGCAAAACTATCGGCCCTTCGGTTAATTGCTGGCCGGCAACTACCTGGTCGCCGCGGTAAACGATAGGGTGAGTGCCTGCGGGAATAGCGTATTCTCTCTTCATTCCGGTGGAACTGCGCACGATTACTTTCCGTTCGCCGCCGGATTCAGCAAATTCGATAAACCCGTCTATTTCGCTGATTACTGCCGGGCTTTTGGGGTGCCTGGCTTCGAAAAGTTCGGCTACCCGCGGCAAGCCTCCGGTAATATCGCGCGTCTTAGCCACTAAACGCGGGGTTTTGGCAATAATGTCTCCGGATTCAACTTTGCCGCTTTCTTCAACCATGATATGCGCGCCTGTAGGCAAGGGGTAGATACCCAAAACTTCGTCTTGCTCCGAAAGAATCAGAATTTGCGGATGGTAGTCGCCCTTAAACTCTACGACTACCCGCTCTTTCCTGCCGGTAGTAACGTTCATTTCCTCCTGAATGGTAATCTTATCGATGATATCTTCATATTTAACTTTACCGCCGACTTCAGCTAAAATCGGGGAAGAATAAGGGTCCCATCGGACAAAAATTTTATCTTTCTCGATTTTTGTATCTTCGGGCACAAAAATTGCTGCGCCTTGAGGAATAGGGTTACGCTGCAGCTCCCGCCCCATTTCATCGTTAATGCTAATCATTCCGTTACGGTTCAAAACGATAAAATTCTTACCCTTGGTCACTATTTTGAGATTATGATATTTTACCGTGCCGGCTTCCCGAACCTTAATAAAGGCGCGTTCAGCTACCCGCGAAGCAGTTCCGCCGATATGAAACGTCCTCATGGTTAGCTGAGTGCCTGGTTCGCCGATGGACTGGGCAGCGATAATGCCTACGGCTTCCCCGATTTCCACGGGTTTACGGGCAGCCAGGTTAAGGCCGTAGCACTTCACGCAAACGCCTCTCTCTGACTCGCAGGTCAACACGCTTCTTATGCGGATTTTCTCCAAACCTAAACGCTCTATCCTTTCGGCCTTTTCTTCGCTGATGGCTTCGCCGGCCTTAACGATAACTTCATCGCTGACCACATCCACCACATTATCTAAAGCCACCCGGCCGACAATCCGTTCCTTTAAAGGAACGACTACTTCTTCGCCCTCTACGATTTCAGAAACAGTGATGCCATTGACTGTCCCGCAGTCTTCTTCGATAATAATTACTTCCTGGGCCACATCTACCAAGCGGCGGGTAAGATAACCGGCATCAGCGGTCTTCAGCGCCGTATCGGCCAAGCCTTTACGCGCGCCGTGTGTAGAAATAAAGAACTCTAAAACCGTCAAACCTTCTTTGAAGTTTGAAGTAATCGGAATTTCGATAATCTCACCCGAAGGTTTAGCCATCAGGCCGCGCATTCCGGCTAACTGCCTGACCTGGAGTTTGGAACCGCGGGCGCCGGAATCAGCCATCATAAAAACCGGGTTATGCTTATCCATATTCTTAAAGACATAATCAGAAACCCGGTCAGTAGTCCTAGTCCAGACATCGATAATTTTGTTGTGCCGCTCGCGCTCGGTAATAATTCCTTTACGGTATTGGTCTTCTACTTTATCCAACTCGCTGTTAGCTTCGTTAATACACTCTTGTTTTTGGCCGGGAATAACCAGGTCGTCCACCGAAATGCTGATGCCGCCTAAGGTGGCATAATCAAATCCTAAATCCTTGATTTTGTCTAACAGCTCGATAACTGCGCTGTGGCCAAAGGATTTATAGCATTCGCTGATAATCTCGGAAACTTTGCTTTTGCTAAGCAGCTCGTTAATGTAACGGAAACCTTTGGGCAGAATCTGATTAAAAATAACCCTGCCGGTAGTCGTCTCGAGAAGCTGTTTTTGCCCGTTTTCAACTATACGCAGTTTAATTTTAGCGTGCAACTCCACTTCTTCATCCTGATAAGCGGTAATTACTTCTTCGCTGCTGGAAAAAATCAGCCCTTCGCCTTTGGCTTTAGATTTTTCCAAAGTCAGATAACGACAGCCAATAATCATATCCTGGCTGGGAGCAATGACCGGCCGGCCGTCAGACGGAGAAAAAATATTATTCACCGAAAGCATGATAATCTTTGCCTCGGCTTGAGCCTCTAAAGACAACGGTAAATGCACCGCCATCTGGTCTCCATCAAAGTCGGCGTTAAAAGCGGCGCAAACCAGCGGGTGCAGTTTTATGGCCTTGCCTTCCACTAAAATCGGATAAAAAGCCTGGATGCTCAAACGGTGCAAAGTCGGAGCGCGGTTCAATAAAACCGGATGCCCTTTAATTACTCCTTCTAGAATATCCCAAACTTCGACCCGCGCACGCTCAACCATTCTGCGGGCTCCTTTGATGGTATGGACAAAACCTTTTTCGCGCAGCTTTTTTATAATAAACGGCTCAACCAGCTCCAAAGCCATCTGTTTGGGTATACCGCATTGATAAAGCCTAAGGTCAGGCCCGACGACGATAACGCTCCTTCCGGAATAGTCTACGCGTTTGCCTAAAAGGTTTTGCCGAAAGCGGCCTTGTTTACCCTTAAGCATATCCGAAAGGCTTTTCAGCGGCCGGTTTTGCGGCCCCATTACTGGCCGGCCATGGCGTCCGTTTTCTAAAACCGCATCTACGGCCTCTTGAAGCATTCTTTTTTCGTTACGGATGATAATGCCCGGAGCGCCTAAGGAAATTAACTTTCTTAAACGGTTATTACGGTTAATTACCCTGCGGTATAAATCATTGAGGTCTGACGAAGCAAAACGGCCTCCTTCCAAAGGAACCAGAGGGCGTAAATCCGGAGGGATTACCGGTAACACATCTAGGACAAACCATTGAGGCTCATTACCCGAGCGCCGTAAATCTTCGATTATCTTTAAACGCTTGAGGTGGCGCTTATTGACTATGGCCTTGCCTTTATCGATACTTTTACGGATGCTCTTGCTTAATTTACTCAGGTCGATTTCTTTAAGGAGCTCTTTTATGGCTTCGGCGCCGATAGAAACTTTAAAATCTTTTCCATATTTATCCAATGCTTGGCGGTATTCGCTTTCAGAAAGAAGCTGCATTTTTTTCAAAGGGGTCGTTCCCGGGTCAAACACGATATATTCTTCGTAGTAGATAACTTTTTCCAACTGCTTTATGCTCAAATCCAGCACTGCTCCGATTCGCGAGGGAAGGACTTTAAAAAACCAGATGTGCGTGCAGGGAGCAGCCAGCTCTATAGTGCCCATACGTTGGCGCCGCACCGATGAATGCAAGATCTCGACTCCACAGCGGTCGCATTTAGTGCCTTTGAATTTTATCCCTTTAAGTTTTCCGCAATGGCATTCCCAGTCTTTAGTCGGGCCGAAAATCTTCTCGCAGAAAAGGCCGTCCTTTTCAGGTTTTAAAGTGCGGTAGTTCAAAGTTTCAGCCTTTTTTATTTCACCGGAAGACCAGCTGCGAATTACCTGTGGCGAAGCTAATTTTATGCTGATGTGGTCGAAAAAGCCAACTTCTTCAATCATATTAACTCCTTATTTCGCCTCTTTTTCTGCCCGAACATCCAGGCACAATCCCTGCAGCTCCTTTACTAAAACGTTAAACGATTCGGGAACCGACGGGTGAAATTTCTGCTCGCCTCTCACTATCGCCTCATAAATCCTGGTTCTTCCTTCCACGTCATCGCTCTTAACCGTGAGCATCTCTTGAAGCGTGAAGGCTGCTCCGTAAGCTTCCAGAGCCCAAACTTCCATTTCGCCGAAACGCTGGCCGCCAAATTGTGCCTTTCCGCCCAAAGGCTGTTGCGTAATCAAAGAGTATGGCCCAATAGCCCTGGCGTGAATCTTATCGTCAACCATATGCACCAGCTTCATGATATACATATATCCTATGCCTATTTTCTGGCCAAAAGGCTTTCCGGTATAACCGTCATAGAGTTCAACTTTACCGTCCTGGGGAAGGCCGGCTTTAGTAAGCATCTGACGCACATCTTCTTCTTTGGCGCCGTCAAAAACCGGAGAAACCACGCGTACGTCCATTTTTTTAGCCGCCCAGCCTAAATGCATCTCTAAAAGCTGGCCAACATTCATTCGCGAAGGAACTCCCAGAGGATTCAGCAGCAAATCCAAGGGCGTGCCATCCTCTAAAAACGGCATATCCTCTTCGGGCAAAACCTTAGAGATTACGCCTTTATTGCCATGGCGGCCGGAGAGTTTGTCGCCGGCAGAAATCTTACGCTTCATCGCCACAAAAACTACTACGCGTTTTAAAACGCCGGCCGGCAGCTCGTCGCCTTTTTTGATTTTAGCGATTTCCAGCTCCCGCTCTATGGCTAATTCGTTAAGCCGCTCATCATAGATGTTCATCGTGGCCCGGGCTTCTTCATTATCTTCACAATCGGCAGCAGTTATCCGCGATTCGCTCTTGTTGAGGATTGCGCTTAAACGCCGTACTTTTTCCCGTTCGAGCAATTCTTTTTCCTCATCGTAATATTTTTCAATTTCTTTTATCCGCTTCAACTCTTCGGTTTTCTCTTTTTTCGAACGGCGGCCGCGGTCCTTGCGCTGGAAAACCTCTACGTTGGTAACTACCCCATAGATTCCCGGCGGGACCCTCAAAGAAGTATCTTTTACGTCAGCGGCCTTTTCGCCAAAAATAGCCCGTAGCAGCCTTTCTTCAGGAGAAAGCTCTTTCTCGGTTTTGGGAGTTACCCGTCCCACCAGAATGTCATCGGGCATGACCTCGGCGCCAATCCTAATTACGCCGGTTTCGTCAAGGTTGTTCAAAATATCTTCGCCGACATTAGGTATATCCCGGGTAATTTCCTCGTTTCCTAAGCGGGTTTCACGGGCTTCGATGTCAAAACGCTCGATATGCAAAGAAGTCAAGATATCTTCTCTCACCAGCCTCTCGCTGATAATAATCGCATCTTCAAAGTTATAACCGCGCCAAGGCAAAAACCCTACCAAAATGTTGGTCCCTAAAGCCAGCTCTCCACCCTGGGTAGCCATTCCGTCGGCAATAATAGTGCCTTTGTGGATATGGTCGCCTTTGTTGACCAAAGGCCGCTGGTTGATGCAAGTGTCGGCATTGGAACGCGAAAACTTTTTCAACTTATAAGTAAAATTATCTACAGTTACCGAATCCGCGCTCACCGCATTCACTTTACCCGTTTCTTTGCTCACCAGCATCACACCGCTGTCTCGGGCTACCTTTTCCTCTACCCCGGTACCAACCAGGGGAGCCTGTGGAAACATCAGCGGCACTGCCTGGCGCTGCATATTTGAACCCATGAGCGCGCGGTTGGCATCGTCATGTTCTAAGAACGGTATCATCGCGGCAGAAACCGAAACAATCTGTTGAGGAGAAATATCCATATATTCGAGGTCGCGCGGTTTGCACTTGGGAAATTTTCCTTTATGGCGGGCATAAATTTCGCTGTCTTTTATTTTTCCTTCATCAGAAATATTGGCAGAAACTTGAGCAATTATTTTATTTTCCTCTTCATCGCTCATCAAGAAATCTACTTTGTCCTGGACTGTGCCGTTTTCGACTTTCCGGTAAGGAGTAGTAAGAAATCCTAAGGGGTTGATGCGGGAATAACTGGTCAAAGAAGAAAGCAACCCGATATTGGCTCCTTCGGGGGTTTCAATCGGGCAAATTTTTCCGTAATGCGTGGGATGAACGTCCCTGACTTCGAAACCAGCCCGTTCGCGGGAAAGGCCGCCCGGCCCCATCGCCGAAAGGCGCCGCTTGTGGGTAATTTCGGCTAAAGGATTGGTCTGGTCCATAAATTGAGAAAGGGGCGAACGGGCAAAGAAGTCTTGAATCTGGGTGGAAAAAGCCCGGGAGTTTATCAAATGCTGGATAGAAAAATCATTGGAAGATATCAATGAATACCTCTCCATGAAAGTCCTTTCCACGCGCAAGAGGCCTACGCGCACCTGATGCTGGATAAGCTCGCCGATAAGCTTGACGCGGCGGTTGGAAAGATGGTCGATATCATCGGTTTCACGTTTCCCGGCTTTAACCAGAAGCAGAGCTTTAATAATCTCAACGACAGAGGCTAAATCTATAACACGTTTAGTCAGGGGTAAATCCATCCCCATTTTTTTATTGATGAGATAACGGCCGACTTTGCCTAAATCGTAGCGGCGGCCGTCCAAGAACATCCGTTTAAATACTTCCTTGGCCGCATCTAACGTTATCGGCTCGGTGGGGCGCATTTTTTTATAAAAATCCAGGTAAGCTTCTTCCTTGTTGGTGGTTGAATCTTTTTTAACGGTATTTACTATTTCCGGATAAGGCTTGTCGGAAAATTGAGTATAGATTTCATCGTTGGAAGACAAACCCATTATGCGCAGAATCTGGGTGGCAGGAAAGGTTTTTCGGCGGTCAATAATCGCGGTTAAAGTATCGTTGATGTCGGTTCTAAATTCCAGCCAATATCCCCGGTAAGGAATAACGCGGGCATAATAAATGCGTTTTCCCGTAGGATGCAGTTCTTCTTCGATAAATATGCCGGGAGAACGCTGCAACTGGCTGATAATGGCTCTTTCGTCGCCGTTGATAATAAAAGAAGCTGTCTCTGTCATCAGCGGAATATCGCCAAGATAAATCTCCTGTTCTTTGACTGATTTTGAAGGGTCAACTAAGCGCAAACGCACCCGTAAAGACGCAGCGTAGGTTTGAGAACGCCGTTTACACTCCTCCACGCCATAACGCGGGCGGCCCAAACTGTAAGAAACAAACTCCAGCCGGTATTGTTTATCCGGGCTTTCCATCGGAAAAACTTCCTGCAGGATTTCCTGAAGGCCGACAGGCTTCCTCTTTTCGGGCACGATATTGGCTTGCAGAAATTCCTGGAAAGAATGGAGCTGGTGTTCCAAAAGATGAGGCATGG
Organism: uncultured Planctomycetia bacterium; assembly: GCA_964577045.1. GTDB lineage: Bacteria > Omnitrophota > Gorgyraeia > Duberdicusellales > 4484-171 > JAHKAJ01. The sequence goes on from CAZNWL010000036.1 coordinate 8,708, forward strand.
AAACGTTCTTCGTAATCTTGGCAAACGAAAGCTTTTTGTCTTTTTTCATTATTCTCCGTTTTAAAATTCCAAATCACAAATTCCAAATCACAAAT
>CAZNWL010000037.1:0-8564 GCA_964577045.1 uncultured Planctomycetia bacterium
AAGTATTGAAGAACGAAGGCATCAAACCAGAAGAGGGCCGGGAAGAAGTAGATTTTGGCGCCCGAAAAACGGAATTCAAAAAAGAGATAACTCCTATAGATATAGAGGAAATGAAGGATAAGTTGAATGTTGTCAGGCTTACGCTTTACTGGACAGAAGGCAGTAAAACAAAAGATGAAATGCTTGTCACGTATATGCCGAATAAAAAATAATAGGCCAACCGGCAAATCCACAAGTGCTTTTACGCTGGTGGAGATGATGGTTGTAGCGACTATCTTCTCCTTTGTAGCCGCGGGCATAGCTCTCAGCTTTATTTCCGGGATAAAACTCTGGAGCCGGGCAAGAAACGCAGACTTCGCCAAGTATCAATTTCTTGTGGAGTTTGAAAGCGTCGCCAGAGACCTGCGCCAGAGCATAGATGAGCCGGTGATTGGGTTTGAGGGGAACGCGACGGAGATCATATTCCCCGAATTATCTGGCGATTCTATTTTTAAAGTGGCATATTCATTTGATGCTATCCAGCCCGCCCTTGTCAAAAAAAAGGTGGAGATGAAGCAACTAGTGGCAGGCAAGGAGGCCGAAGGAGCCATTGAGGAAAGATTTCCCGGCTGGGAAGGGTTTTCTTTGAACTATCTTTATTACGACGAGGAAAATGAAGGGTTTATCTGGGCCAGCGAATGGTTAAAAGAAAAAGGAATATTCGCGGCCTTAAAAATAGACGCTGTATTTAAAGGTGAAAAATACACCAAGATTATTTTTATACACACGGCGTAATGCCGGAAGCATCCTGGTTATCGTAATCTGGGTAATGGTTTTTTTCTCTATACTTTGCGTCGGCTTGTACGGTATAATAACCACACAGATAAGACTCACTAAACGAATAGAGGACAGCATTATCTCGGAATATCTGGCCAAGGCCGCTGCCGCCTATGCCGTAGAGGAATTATTCGCCAAAGACAAAACCGATTATGACACTCTTTATGAATTGAGAGTTATAAGAGAGAAGGAGCTGGGATACGGAAAATTTAACTATACCGTCACGGATGAGGAAAGCAAAATAAATGTTAATATGGCCAGTGTTGAACTGCTTGAGGCTTTGCCGGGCATTAACACCCAGCTTGCGACAGTGATAACCGAAACAGGCGTAAGGCCTTTTCACGCGAAAGAGGAGCTTAAGCTGGTTGAGGGTGTGACGGATGAAATTTTTGAGCAATGCAAAAATTTTATAACCATTTATTCCGATAACAAGGTGAACATCAATACCGCCTCTTTGCAAACATTGGCCGCTTTGGGCCTGGATGAGCAGACTGCATCGGCAATAGTCGATTTCAGAAAAGGCCCGGATTTTGAAGAGGCTACCGAAGATGATGAGTTTTTTGAAAGCACGGGGGAGATAATAGAGAAACTGCGCGCTTTTCGCGGGTTATCCGACGTGCAGGCAGAGGATATATTGGGGCTTATATCGCAGGGGGTATTTATTGTCAATTCCAAAAATTTCACGCTGGATATAGAAACGAAGGTTCTCAATAAAACATCTATGAGGTATTCTGTTGTGATAGGAGAAGATGGTATAAAACAGTGGCAGGAGTGGTAACTGCTTAACTAAAATCGGAGGTGCTATGCGCAAAAAGGCTTTTACGTTAGTTGAGTTGATGTTAGTCGTCATCATCATCGGCGTCCTGGCGGCCATGATTATACCGCGTTTGTCCGGCAGGTCAGAAGAGGCGCGTAAAGGAGTCGCTAAAGCAGATATAGAGCTTAATATTGCCACCGCTTTAAAGTTATACGAATTGGATAGCGGTTCATTTCCGACAACAGAAGAAGGTTTAGCTGCCTTAATGTCAGCCCCTTCCTCGGCGAGAAACTGGAAAGGGCCGTATCTTGAAAAAACACCTATAGATCCGTGGGGCAAGGAGTACCAGTATAAATCTCCCGGCTCGCATCGTACCGATTACGACCTATACTCTTTTGGTAAAGACGGCATTGAAAGCGAAGACGATGTCGTGAATTGGGAACAATAGCCTTTTCTTTTCGCTAAGTTTTAATCTGTCCGCCGTGCGTATTTTCCAATTCCGCCCCACCTTTTAATTAATTTTTGGATTTTTAGGCAGATGTGATATAATTTAGCCTCTTAGGAGGAGTTAATAAAACAGGTTTAAAGATGCTAGCAAAGAGAATTATACCTTGTTTGGATATTAAAGACGGCAGGGTGGTAAAAGGGGTAAATTTCCTTAACCTGCGCGATGCCGGCTCACCGGTAGAGAATGCGCGGGTTTATGAGAAGGAAGGGGCTGACGAACTAGTTTTTTTAGATATCACTGCCAGCCACGAAAAGCGTTCAACGACCGTGGATTTAGTAAAGAAAGTTTCTGAAGTGGTCTTTATGCCTTTTACTGTTGGAGGCGGAGTAAAGTCTCTGGCCGATATCCGTAAGCTTCTTTTAGCCGGCGCAGAAAAAGTATCTTTGAATACCGCGGCAGTCAAGAACCCGCAATTAATCAGCGAGGCGGCAAAAGTATTTGGCAGCCAGTGTATTGTAGTAGCCATTGACGCCAAATGGAATACGCCAAGGTGGGAGGTTTATATAAAGGGCGGCCGCACACCGACTGGCATCGATGCGGTCGAGTGGGCTAAACAGGCCGAAAGCTTGGGCGCCGGCGAGATTCTGCTCACCAGCATGGATTATGACGGCACTAAAGACGGTTTTGATATAGCTTTAACTAAGGAAATATCCGAAGCAGCAAGCATACCGGTAATAGCTTCCGGCGGAGCGGGCAAGGTTAATGACTTCTTTGAGGTTTTTAAAAAAACTAAAGCCACCGCAGCTTTGGCTGCTTCGGTTTTTCATTACCGCGAAATTAAAATCGGAGAAATTAAAAAATATTTACGCAGAAAAGGAATAAAGGTGAGAATATGAACAAACAAATTACAAAAAAAATACAGTTGCCAAAATTGAAGTTTGATAAGAACGGCTTGATTCCGGCTATCATCCAGGATGCTAAAAGCGGAGATGTATTGATGATTGCTTACATGAACAAAGAGTCTTTGAAAATCACCCTTAAAGAAGGCCGGACTTGTTTTTATTCCCGCTCCCGCAAAACCCTCTGGCGCAAAGGCGAGACTAGCGGACATATCCAGAAAGTTAAATCAGTTTGTTATGATTGCGACAAGGATGCCTTGTTAATAAAGGTTATCCAAAAAGGGGTGGCCTGCCACACCGGCTCCTGGTCGTGCTTTTATCGCAAAATCAAATGAAGATAAGCCCAAGCCTAAGACAATTTGCAAAACTGGCTGAAGAGAATAACCTGATTGTTTTTTCTCACAAGTTTTCTGCCGCCAAACTTACCCCGCTTGAGGTCTATTATAGCTTAGGCCGAGAGACAAGCAGCGAGAGTTTTCTTCTGGAATCGGTAGAAGGCGAAAACAAGGTTTGCCGTTATTCCTTTTTAGGGTTTGAGCCAATTACTGTTTTTAAAAGCCGCGGCCGGAATATAGAAGTGGTTGCTAAAGCGAGAACCCGCCGGTTTAAGACTAAAAAAGACCCCTGTTTTGAAGTTAAAAAGATAATGGAGGGTTTTAAAGTTGCTCCTATGGAGAATCTGCGCTTTTTTGGCGGATTTGTCGGTTACCTGGGTTATGATAATGTGCGTTTTTATGAACCAGTGGGAAAACCCCTCAAGGACGCCTTGAATACTTACGATACTTATTTTGTCCTTCCTAAATTCCTGATTATCTTCGACCATTTTAAGCGCCAGATGGAAATACTTTCTTTTGCCCCGCTTAAAAAAAATAGAAATATTTATGATATTTATCAGAGAGAATGCCAAAGGTTAAGGAATCTTTACTGTAAAATAACCAATCCTTTAGCTTTACCAAAGTTAGGGCTTAAGTTTTCAAAAAATAAGGTAAAATCTAACTTCAAAAAAGCCGCATTTTTGTCCGCAGTAAAAAAAGCCAAAGCTTATATAAGCGCCGGTGAAATAATCCAGGTAGTTTTATCGCAAAGGATTTCCGCAGAGTTTAAAGGAGACCCTTTTTGTGTTTACCGAAAGTTGCGCGAGCTTAACCCTTCGCCCTATATGTTTTACTTAAACTTCGGCCGGGTAAAGATTTGCGGTTCTTCGCCGGAAATGCTTTTAAGGTGCGAGAAAGGTATTCTTTACACGCATCCTATTGCCGGCACCCGTAAGCGCGGAAAAAATAAAAAAGAAGACAGGCTTTTGGGAAAGTCGCTTTTAGCCGACCCTAAAGAAAGAGCCGAACATATCATGCTGGTGGATTTGGCCCGCAATGACCTCGGCCGGGTAGCTCAGCCGGCTACAGTGCACTTAAGCCGTTTTATGAAGGTGGGGAGGTTTTCCCACGTGATGCATATTGTCAGCGAAGTCAGGGCCAGGCTTAAAAAAGAGGAAGATATTTTTTCGGCCTTGGTAAGTTGTTTTCCGGCCGGCACAGTAAGCGGCGCCCCTAAAGTCCGGGCCATGCAGATTATCAATGAACTTGAGCCGGAGAAGAGAGGAATCTATGCCGGGTCAGTCGGATATTTTTCCTTCACAAACAGCGTGGATACAGGTATAATAATCCGCACTATTTTATTTAAAGGCAAAAGGGCTTATATCCAGGCCGGAGCCGGAATCGTGGCCGATTCAGTGCCGGCCAGAGAATATAATGAAACAGTAAACAAAGCTAAAGCCCAAATGGTAGCTTTAGGATTAACTATTTAAAGGAGGAAATTTATGTTGAGGATAAGGTTACAGAGGCCGGGAAAATCAGTTAAAGGGAAGTTCCATCAGAAGATAGTAGTGATTGAACGCGGCGATGCCCGGGATTCCAGCTTCGTAGCTCAAGTCGGCTATTATGAGCCGGTCAACCAGTTGCTTAAAGTAGAAGTGGATAAATACGAAAGCTGGATAAAGAAAGGGGCTAAACCTACGGAGACAGTAGTTTCGCTGGTGAAGAGATACAAGAAAGAAGCAAAAAAGGGGGCGTAAGAGATGCAGGGTAATGCCGGTATCGCCAATTTTATACCGCTTTTAGTAATTTTCGGGATTTTTTATTTTCTTATTATCAAGCCCCAGCAGAAAAAACAGAAAGAGCACGAAGCGATGATTGCCAATTTAAAGAAGAACGACGAAGTAGTTACTCTGGGCGGCATCCACGGGACGATAATCCAGGTTAAAGATAAAACCGTTAATTTACGGGTGGATGAGAATACCAAAATAGAAGTTGATAAAGTGTCGATTGCTTATTTAAAGAAGGTGCATCAATGATTAAAAAAAGCGATTTAAAATTACGTTTAGGTTTGATTGCCGGCCTTCTGATTTTTAGCCTTTTTTACATCTTTCCCTTAAATAAAAGTATAAACCTCGGCCTCGACCTGCAAGGAGGAATGTCGGTATTGCTAAAGGCCGACCTGTCTTCTCTGGCTAATGATAAAAAGCCCGAAGCTATAAATGCCGCCGTGGAAAAAATTCGTAACCGTATCGATGCTTATGGCGTTAAAGAAACTTCTGTCCAAATTCAGGGATTGGATTCTATTTTGGTTCAAGTTCCCGGCATAGTAAACCACGAAATGGTTGACCGCTTAAAGGAAGTCGGGAAGCTGGAATTTAAATTGGTGGAGGACGATGTTGAAAAGAATAACCTGGCTTTAAAGGGCGAGATTCCCGCAGGCTACGAGTTGAAAGATTACGATAGGTCCAAGCTCTTAGTCCAGGAAAAGGCAGCCATAGTGGGCTCTGACCTTTCTGAAAGTTTTGTCGGGTTTGATTCTTATGGTTCGGCTGAAGTGCGTTTAAAGTTTAGCGCTGAAGGGACAAAAGTTTTTGCTGAAGTTACGGAAAAAAATGTGGGTAAGCGTTTGGCTATACTTTTAGACGGCGCAGTCAAAAGCGCTCCGGTAATCCGCGAACCGATTTTAAGCGGCGAAGCCCAGATTTCCGGAGATTTTGCTATCGAGGAAGCCCGGATGATAGTCTCGGTGTTGAATTCCGGCGCTCTTCCGGTTCCTTTGTCAGTGGAAGAGGAAAGAAGCGTGGGGCCGCTTTTAGGTTCGGATTCAATAAAAAGAGGGATTAACTCTACAATTTTTGGCGCAGCCTTAGTGGTTGTCTTTATGGTTGTTTATTATTTTATCGGCGGGATTGTCACGGTTATCTGTTTATTTTTTAACCTTTTATTTATTCTTGCTACTTTGCATCTTTTCAGGGGCACGCTTACTCTTCCGGGAATAGCCGGTATGATTTTGACTTTAGGCATGGCAGTCGATGCTAATGTTTTAATCTATGAACGAATCCGTGAAGAACTTAAACTAAACAAGCCTTTGAGCTTAGCAGTTAAAACCGGGTTTAACATGGCCAAAGGGACTATTCTTGATTCAAACCTTACTACATTGATTGCCGCTTTCTTCCTTTTTTATTACGGAACCGGGCCAATCAGAGGTTTCGCCACTACTCTGTCTTTAGGTTTAGCCATCAGCCTTTTTACTTCGATATTTGTCGGCAGGACCATTTTCCAACTCCTGCTTGACGGCGGGCTTAAGAAGTTGCGTATGCTTTCAGTCATTGGTTCTTCAAAAATAGATTTTATTAAACCCAGCGGTATTTTAAGCGCTATTTCATTAATTTTAGTTTCAGCCGGGATGTTTTATTTTTATGCCAACCAGAGTAAGGTTTATGACATTGATTTTGAAGGGGGGCAGGTTTTAGAATATAAAATTACGCCGCCAGCTGAAATCGAAACTGTCCGCCAGAGTTTAAAAAGCGCAGGGTTTGCAGAGTTAGTTATCCAGGAATTCAAAGATATCCCTGGCGGAATAATTATTCAAAGCAAAAAAGACATGTCTGCGGATATCGAAAAATCGCTAAAAAGCTCTTTTGGAAAAGTTGAAGAACTGCGAGTTACCACTGTCGGGCCGACTGTCGGTAAAATCTTGCGAAAAAAAGCGTATTTGGCCATTGCTCTTTCAATGTTGGGTATTTTGGTTTATGTGGCTTTCCGGTTTAAACATTTCGATTATGCCTTAGCCGCAGTAATCGCCCTTTTCCACGACGTTTTAATTACCCTGGGTTTTTTATGTTTCGCCGGTTATAAGGTTAACCTTTTGGCAATAACGGCTTTACTCACCATCGCCGGCTACTCCATAAATGATACCATTGTCATTTATGACCGCATCCGGGAAATCGGCCCGCGCATGCGCAAGAGTTCTTTCCGGGATGTCGTTAATACCGCCTTAAACGGCACGCTTTCCCGGACAATCATTACCTCTTTTGCTACGCTTTTAGTGGTTATAGCGATTTATGTTTTAGGCGGCGAAGCTTTGCGCGGATTTTCTTTTGCGCTTATGGTGGGAATGATTGCCGGCACTTATTCTACTGTCTATATTGCTACTTATCTTGTGCTTCTTTTCAGGAAGTCCTAGTGTTTGAGCTATTCAAAGTCTATACCCATAAAGAGATTCCGCTCGAGCAAACCTGTGAGCAGCTTATTTCTTTAGGCTACCGCCGCTTTGAGCGAACGCTTGAAGAAGGCGATTTTTCGGTCCGCGGCGATACCTTGGAAGTTTTTCCGGCCAATTTCAATTACCCCCTAAGAATCGAATGGGAGTTTAATGCGGTGAAAAAAATTTTTTCCTTTGACCGGGAAATTAACCGCAAAATCCTCGATTATGATTTCGTAATTTTCGTTCCGGTGCACAAAAATCGGCGTTATCAGAGCGAAGACATCCCGCTTTCCGCGGTTTTAGAGATTAAGAAAGGCGATTACGTAGTGCATAGCCGCTATGGTATCGGAAAATTCCTAGGCGTAAAGAAGCTTAAGGTGAGAGAACAGGAAGGCAATTATTTTGAAATTGAGTATGAAAATCAGGATAAGCTTTATGTAGCCAAAGAAGAAATCCACCTTATTCAGAAATACGCTAATTTTAACTTGGGCCGGCCCAAGCTTACCCGCTTGGGGACTAAAGAGTGGCAGCGGACCAAAGAAAGAGTCGAGAAGGGGATTAAAGCCTATGCTTTAGCTATTTTACGCATGGAGGCCCAGCGAAAAATAATTGGGGGTGTGCGTTACCCCAAAGACGACGATTGGCAGAAGAAATTTGAACAGGGTTTTCCTTACGAGGAAACTCCGGACCAGGCCAAAGCCACCCAGGAAGTCAAAAACGATATGCAAAGTGCCGGCTGTATGGACCGGATAATCTGCGGAGATGTAGGTTATGGCAAGACCGAAGTGGCTATGCGCGCCGCTTTTAAAGCGGTTTGCGGAGGGAAACAAGTCGCGATTTTAGTGCCGACCACAATCTTAGCTTACCAGCATTACGTAAATTTGACTAAACGCCTCAAAAGTTTTCCTTTTAATGTAGAGATGCTTTCGCGGTTTCGTTCGCCGGCAGAACAAAAAAATATTTTAAAGAGAGTCGCTCTCGGCAAGGTAGATATTATTCTAGGCACCCACCGCCTTTTGTCGGAAGACGTTTCCTTTAAAGATTTAGGCCTTTTGATTATTGACGAAGAACATAAGTTCGGGGTAAGCCATAAGGAAAAGATTAAAAAGCTAAAGGTCAATAT
>CAZNWL010000038.1:0-5534 GCA_964577045.1 uncultured Planctomycetia bacterium
TCACTGTTCTGATTTGGTAGAGGCTTTTTGGAGTTTTTATAAAAACCCTAAATCCGGCCAGGTATATAATATCGGCGGTAGCCGCCATTCCCATATTTCGATGAAAGAGGCGATTGCTTATTTCGAAAAAGCCTTGAATAAGAAGGCTAATATAAAGTATTATGAACAGAACCGTAAGGGAGACCATATCTGGTATATCTCTTCGGTGGACAAATTCCGCTCTCACTATCCTGATTGGAATTACAGTTATGATATCTATAAAATTATGGATGAGATTTGTCAAAAGGGAGAGTTTAGAAGATGGCAAAGCGCTTAAACAAAGATTGCCGTTGCCAAGGTTGCGGCGGTAAAAACTGTGTGCTTATTGCCTTACTGCATAATTGGTGCCGGGCTTCTATAGTAAGATGTAGGGATTGCGGTTTAACCTTTGTAGTTAAAGACAAAGTAGCCCTTGCCGGCCAGGATTATTTTCAGAATTTTGATTTAGATAAATACAGCGCCTACTACCAGCAGTTCAGGACTAATTATTTTCGGAAACACCTTGCCATTATAGAGCAACTTGTCCCTAAGGGAAGGATTTTAGATTTCGGCTGTTCATTCGGCTGGTTTCTTAAATTAGCTAAAGATTCTGGCTGGCAATGTTTCGGGTTTGAGCCGAGTGAAAGAGTTGCTAAAGAGGCTCGGGAAAACTACGGGCTAAACATCGCCTCGGGCGATATGGAAATCATCAGCAGTTTTAATAGCGATTTCCAGGCCATCAGCTTATGGAATGTTTTGGAACATACTGCCGAACCCTTGGAGGTCCTTAGTTTTTTATATAGCAAACTTTCTCCGGGAGGGCTTTTGGCCATTGCCGTTCCTAACCAGGAAGGGCTAATTTCCCGGGTTGCCTTTTGGCTGTATAGGTTGAGTTTTGGAAAGTTCTATTTTTTACTTAACCAGCTTTATCAGTCAGATAATCCTTATATGCATTTATTTCATTTTTCTGAAAAAACACTCACCCGCCTATTAGAAAAGAGCGGTTTTAAAGTTGTAAAGGCATTTAGGCAGCCGGCAGTAGATTCCCGAAGGCTGTCGGATAGAATTAAATTGGATAGAAGCTTAAATTCTAAACCCCGGCTTGTAAAGGCGGCCTTGCTGTTTGCTGCTAAGCTGGGGTTTTATCTCTCTGAAATTACTAATTTGCAGGATGAAATTGTTTTATATGCCCGGAAGGTTAAAGATGGGCAAGAAAAGAATAATTTCTAAGAAGGATAGCAAAAATATATTTTCTTTCGTTAAAAAGAATGTTAAGATGATATTTGTTTAATATAATGGAAGCGAGCTTTAATTTTGAATTATGAAATACACAACTTTAAAGAGCCGGATTGTAATCCTGCTCAGCGTATTCAGCATAATAGCCATCAGCGTATTTATCATCATCCAGCTGGCTCACGAAGTAAAGTTGGCCAAAGAGTTCAAACAAACCCAAACTCAGGTAGTGGCTTTGGCTGTGGGCAATACCTGGGACAAGATATTAGCTCTTGCCCAAGAACCAGAGGCAAGAATAGAGCTGCTTAAGAAAAAAATGACTGCTTTGAAAGACTCTGGAGCAATTGACAAGGCCGACCTCTTAAATTCAAGAGGCGAGGTTATCTTTTCTACCGAAGAGTGGCGCCAAAGCCAAAAAGGCAGCTATGAAGACCTCGCGGCAATGCGCAAACTAAGCGCAGCAGAAACCGGAGAGTCAGAAACCACAGTTGATAAAGCTACCCAAACCTTTTCTTTATACGTACCTCTAAAGGCAGAAAATGAACTGCAGTTTTTGGCAAAACTATCCTTTTCTTTAACGGTTTTCCGGGAAGCTTTACGCGGGGTATATCAGCCGGCAATCTTGGTGGGGATTCTTTTGATTCTGGTTAACCTGGGCTTGGGCGTTTTTTTGAGCCGTTTGGTAGTTGACCCCATCGGGATTTTTAACGAAGCAGCCAAAAAAATCGCTGCTGGCCGGCTGGATTTAAGGGTTAATGTCCCTACCGGAGATGAGCTTCAGGAATTGGGCGAGACCTTTAATTTTATGGCCGAAGAGTTAATCCGGATGAAGGAGAAAGCGGAAAATGCCAACCCTTTGACTAAACTGCCCGGCAATATTGTCATCATGGAGGAGGTGGGCAAGCGGATCAAGGAAGGCAAAAAATTTACGGTTATTTACTGCGATTTGGATAACTTCAAGGCCTTTAACGATAAGTACGGAATCCATAAGGGGGACCAGGCGATTATGATGACCGGCGATATTTTTAAAGATGCAGTTAAAAATAAAGGCGCCGCCGGCGATTTTGTAGGCCATGAGGGCGGCGATGATTTTCTTTTGGTCACTATCCCTGAACGGGCTCAGGGGATAGCCGATCATATAACTTCAGAATTTGATAAGAAGGTGAGGGCTTTATACGATAAAGAAGATTTAGACCGCGGCCATATCGTAGCCCATGCCCGCGACGGCTCCATAAAAGAATTCCCGATTATGACTATATCTTTAGCCGGCGTCACCAATGTCCACCGCGATATACATAGCTACGGAGAGGTAACTAATATTGCTGCCGAGGTAAAGAAAAAGGCTAAAAGCATAGCCGGAAGCTGTTTTGTCTTAGACCAACGCAAAGCTTGAGCTGCTTAATAAAAAGAGTCTGGAAGAGCAATGTGTCCAGGGGTTATTTTTTTTCAGGGAAAGGGACCTTTAAGGAAGTAAGCACAAGCTCGCGCTTGCCCAGTTCCACCGAGAGTTTTTTCGCAGCCTCTCGTTCTGTTGTCGGAGAGGCAGCTTTCTTTTCCACCTCTGCCGGCGGGCTGGAGAAAGCGATGGATGCCACTCCAACAATTACTCCGACCAGAGATAAGATAAGTAGTATTTTTCTCATTATTCTGCCTCCACTTAAATGATACCATGCGGATAAGCAAAAGTCAAGAGCATAACTTATTGGAAGAAAAGTATTTAGGCATTAAAACCCTTTCCAGATTCTACCTATTCCTCACTTTTTTCTACTTTTTGCCCCTGGCAGTTTTTTCTACCCGTATAGTTTTTTTAGGCAAAACCTTGTCAGTTTTGGACGGTTTTCTGGTAAATGCCGCTTCTTTGCTTTTTACCTTTCTTCTTTATTTGCTGATAAAACACGCTAGGCTCCTGGGGTTTTGGCTGGCCCTTATCTTTCACTCTCTTTTTTTCCTGAACAGCCTTTTTATAGTTTACGATAAAGGCGCCATTTTTACCATAGAGGGGTTTTTACCGGGGAATTACCCGTATAGGCTGTTTGCGGTTTTAGCCGGCGTAGGCGTTAATCTCTGGGTTATCCTTTACCTTATTTTTCATAAACGCTGTTTTGCCAATAAAATAGCTTAGCTGTTTTATTGACAAGCCCGAATAATTTGTTATAGTAAAAGTAGATTATTATATAAACTTATATGAAAAAGAAAAAGCAAAACATATTTAAGCCTTTCTTACCTTTAATTATTGCTTTTCTGGGAGCGTTCATTTTCTTTTTAAGCTACAACCACTATCTTTTGGACAGTTCTCTGGTCAACCTTAAACTTTCCCTGAAAAACCTTAAAGCCACCGATAAACTTGCGGAAGTAAAAAATATTTTGGATGATACTTTTCTTATGGAGATTTCCAAAGAAAGCTTTGACCTTGCTTCAGCGATGAAACTGGAGATTTCTTCCCAGCTGGTAAAAGCTGTTCCGGAAGAAGAAAGTGCAAACCAAAAATATCTTTTGGATATGAATTCGGCTTTGAAAATAGACCTTTCTAACTCCATGTTGGGGGAAGGCACGAATACTGCCCAGCTCAAAGACGCCAAGCATTTCATTGACGAAGTAGTTGGGCAAAAGGCCGGCAGCAAGCCTTTTTTAGTTTCCAAAATGGAAGATATGTTGATTGCTTTATTCCCCCAAAAAAGAAAAGTAGCCGAAAGCGAAGTTTATCCAAAAATAAGAGAGTTAGAGAAAAGCCTTTCTTCCTATCGAGGCGAAGCGCTTCAGGAAAAATACCTGGAAATAGCCCGCTTGTACTTAAGAATAAAAGATTTTGATAACTCTTTTAAGAATGTCCAGGAAGCCATAAAGCTTGGCCCAGATAATCCTGCCGGCCTCAAAGGCCTTTTTTATTCAGGCATCATTTACAAGGCTAAAGGCGACCCGCGGCAGGCCGCCGCAGTTTTTAGCCAGGTAAGAAATAAGCTTCCCGGAGAATGGAAAACTTTTTCTTTCTACCAAGAAGCCAGTTCCTGGATTGAGTCCGGCGACAAAACTAAGGGTTTGGCTTTGCTTGAGGAAAATTTTAACCAGAACCCTTCTTCGGAAACAGCCCAACTTTCCTTATTCCGGGCCGGCCAGATTTACCTTCATGATTTAAAAGATGAAAAAAAAGCCCAGGAAATATTTAATAAACTGGCCGAACAGGTTCCCGGCAGTAAATTATGGCAATATATAAACTACAAGGTCAAAGAAGATGTGAGCGCCAATTACCTTCAGAAGGGGTTTGATTTATTAAAAGTGTTTGATTTGCTAAAGCAGAGCCAGGAATCTTCTGACGAGCAAAAGTGCGTTGAAGCTTTAGATATGTTTAATCAGGCCCTGGAGATTATCCCCGGCGAAGCTTTGGCTTACAGCGGCAAAGCTTTAGCTTATTATTTGCTGAATAAATCCGGCGAAGCTTTAAAAGAGGCAGAGCGGGCTAGAGAAATCGCTCCGGACAACCCAGAAAATATAGCAATTTTAGGTTTTATTTATTACAACTTAGGAATGATTGATAAGGCTGTTAGCGAGTATAAAGAGGTTGCCAACAAATTAACTTCCAGTATTGCTTTTTATAATCTGGCTACCCTTTATGTGGTAAAGGGGGATTATGACGGAGCCCAAAAGGCTTTCCGGCAGGCGATAAAAATCGATCCCAAATTTGCCGAAGCCCATAATAATTTAGGGTATGCCCTTTGGCTGGGCGAGCAGTTCCAAGAAGCCAGGGATTCTTTTGAGAGGGCAATCAGCTTAAAGCCGGATTATCTTGACCCGCATTATAATTTAGGGATTGCTTTGTATGTAGCCGGCGACTATGAAGCAGCCAGGAAAGAATTCCTCTATTTAGAACAAGTTAGCCCGGGTTATAAGGAAGTAAGAGGTTATCTAAAGAAAATCGAGGAAAAACTAGGTTATTAGTTATGTTTAAGAAGAAACCCGAATATAAAAGAAAGTTTGTGCGTTTGAACCTGCACTGCCTTTTAAAATACGAAAAGCTCCAAGGCCAGCAAGTATTGTCTTTTGTCCGTAACATCAGCGCCGGCGGCGTATTATTCCATAGCCAGGAAGAGCTTCCGGTCGGCGCTACCATGAGGCTGAAGCTGAATTTCTTAAATCACCCCGAGCCAATTTCAGTTATCGCCAAAGTCTTAAGGGTTAACCCCTTAAAGAAACTCGGCGGATTTGATATCGCGGTTGAGTTTATTAACATAGAAGAAAAAGACAGAGATTTTATCAACAAACAACTTTTGGAGATAGCAGACGTTAAG
>CAZNWL010000038.1:5634-8331 GCA_964577045.1 uncultured Planctomycetia bacterium
GGGGTTTATCTTTTCCCTGCCTATGCGCAGGTATCGCGCAAAGACGTGATTTCTTATTCGCTGGATTATTATACCCTTAAGGCAAAAGCCGAAGAAAAGAAACAGGAAGAACAGAAAGTCCAAGAGGCAAAAATGGCCGAGGCAGAAACTAGACAAAAGAAACGCTTAGAAAAAGTAAAAGACTTTTTAAGCAATTTTCATCCTTATGCCGAGACCAAAGTCAGTTTTAATGATAACATTTATCTTACCCCGTCAGAAACCGTCGAAGATATTATCACCGAGATTACTCCCGGGATTAAATATGAAGTTTCTTCGGAAGAGAACCGGCTGAAACTCCTTTTAGACGGCGGAGTCAGGTTTAAGAATTATGTCCAGGAAAACCAGCATGATACGGAAAATCCCTATGGGATTTTTGCGTTCAGTTACGGTTTGGGGCGCTTAAGCTTTGACCTGAAACATGATTACAAAAAAGACCAGGACGAAGTTTCCCAAATCACCACCGGTTCCATAGGGGATTTAGTTGACTATCGGCGGAACGAATCAATGGCAAAGCTGAATTTGGATTTAAGCCACTCATCTTGGGATTTTTGGTATTACCGCCTTTCCGATTCCTATGATCGGGGCGAACAAGAGCTTACCAATAATTACAACGAGGATACAGTTTCTTTGGCTGGCGCCTGGAAAGTGTTTCCTAAGAGTTCGGTTTTTTTAGAATACGACCATAGTTGGCGGTATTACACTAAAGGAGGAAGATTAAACAGAGAGTTTGACAAATACTGGTTTGGTATCAGAGGCGACATTTCTACCAAGCTTAAAGGCACAGCCAAGGCCGGGTATGAAAAGGGTGATTACGAAGATAAAAGCACAAAAAGCGGAAGTACGGTAAACCTGAATTTAGCTTATCAGGCTTCACCACGGGTTGAATACGATTTAATCATAGAAAGAGCTATCGGCGATTCAGATATTAGCGGTGAAATCCTTGACTTAAAGCAGACATACACTTTTATCTGTAAATACTTGCCAGCGTTTAATAAAAAGCTGCGTTTATCTGCCGGAATAGAATATGAGCTTGATGAATATGAGTCAAGCCGCCAAGACGATACTTACAGCTTAAAATTTATCTCTGAATACGAGTTGAGGGAATGGCTTAAATTATCCGGAGAATATGAATTCGACGAGGTGGTTTCAAATGTTAGCTCTGCAGAATATAAAAATAATATCTTATCTTTAGGTTTAAGATACGAATTTTAACTATGAAACAGCTATGGATTACTTTAACTATTGTTTTCTCTTTAAGTATTTTCGGGAATGTTTATGCCGGAAATTCGCAAGCAGTTAAACCGGGAGATATCTTAGATATCTCCGTAGAAGACCAGCCTCACATGGACACCACAGTGATAGTTTCTCCCAAAGGGATATTCTATTACCGCTATTCCGGAGAAGTTGCAGCCGAAGGTTTAAGCCTCGCCGAGATAACCGAAGCAGTGAGCACTTTAATCAAGCAAACCTACCCTTATTTAGACAACCCCAAAGTCAAGGTTAGCTTTAGGGGCCAGCCGCAGACGCAAAGCAGCGGAGAAAACTTATTTTTGGAGGAAGAAGGCAGGCAGGCGTTTGAACCAGAAGAAACGAGCCTCAAACTAACAGAAGCTTCTTACCGGATTGGCCCAAACGATAAGTTGAATATTGCTGTTTATGACGAGCCGGAGTTAAACCGGACCGTGATTGTTTCCGAAAATGGGACCATCGTCTTTCCTTTTATGGGAGAAATTAAAGTAATTGGATTTACCCCCAATGAAGTAGCCAAGAAAATAGGAGATATTCTTGGCACAGACTATCTGGTTAACCCGCAGGTAAGCGTTTCAGTAGCCGAATATGCAAAGTTTTTTATCTTAGGCGCAGTCAAAAATGAAGGAAGCTACGAAGCCAAAGGGAACCTCACCCTTATCGACGCTTTGGCCTTAGCCGGCGGCGCCAAACCCGAAGCTGACCTTTCTCAAATAAAAGTAATCCGGCAAGAAACAGAGGGAGCCAAAGAGATAATACTGGATATAGAAACCGAAGGAAAGCTTTTTTTTATAAAACCCAAGGATAGAATTATAGTTCAGCAATATGGAAAATTTTCGGTCCTGGGAGCGGTTAATCAGCCCGGTAATTTTGATTTTAAAACCGGGTTTACCCTTATCGACGCTTTGGCCTTAGCCGGCGGCGCCAAAGCCCAAGCCGACCTTTCCAAAATAAAATTAATCAGAAAAGAATCGGGAGAGCCGAAAGAAATAATTTTGGATTTGGATATCGAAGGAAAGTCGTTTTTTCTAAAACCTACGGACAGCATAGTGATTCCCGAATACGGGAAAATCTCGATTTTAGGAGAGGTTAAAAACCCGGGAAGTTATTATTTCAAGAAAAATTTGGGCGTAGTAGAACTTATCGCTATAGCCGGAGGTTTTACTGACCTGGCTAATAAAAACGGGGTACAGGTTGTCCGCGGCCAAGGCCCGGGTAAAGAAGTGATTAAGGTCCCAGTAGCCAATATTTTAAAAAGCGGCGACAAGTCAAAAGACGTTATGCTTCAAGAGAACGATACAGTTATTGTCCCAGAAACTTTATTCTAAAAAATGTTACCATCGCATGAAATTAAAGAATTAACTTTCAAGGATTACTGGGAGATTATCCGTAAGCGCATCTGGCTTTTTG
>CAZNWL010000039.1:0-8324 GCA_964577045.1 uncultured Planctomycetia bacterium
ACTATAATAAGTTGTGCTCTTTAAAGCTAAAATAACCACCTTTTGAGACAATAATCTGCTCACACTCCCGCAATGTTTATCGTAGACCATTTTATATCCCATTGCGGGAGTGTTCGCTCGCCTGCTTTATCACATTATCAAATTGCATCTAATATCGCTGTAAGCACTTTGGGCTTATTCAGGGTAAAAAAATGCAGTTGCCGGAAACCGTTCTTTTTTAGGTCGCGGCATTGTTTTATGGTAAACTCTATGCCGCGCTTCTCCATTTCTCCGGGATTATTTTCCAACTTCTCCAGTCCTTCACTGATATTTTTGGGAATAGTGGTCCGGCAAATACTGGCAAACTCTTTCACCTTAGCGATATCCGTCAAAGGTAAAATGCCCGGTAAAATCGGTATTTTAATCCCCTTCTTTTTGCTTCTCTCTAAAAAAGAATAAAAATAAGAATTATCAAAAAACATTTGGGTTACGGCGAAGCTTGTGCCGGCATCGATTTTTTCCTTAGCGCGTTCTAAATCTTCGCTTAAAGATTTGGACTCGATGTGGCCTTCGGGATAAACGGCTACGCCGATACAAAAGTCGGTTTTTTCCCTGATAAGTTTAACCAAATCCACAGCATGCCTGAAACTTTCCTTCTGAATATTAAAGTTAGCGCCTCCCTGCGGCGGGTCTCCTCGCAAAGCCATGATATTCTGGATTCCTTTTGCCTGATAATTTTTCAGGATTTCTTCCAGAGATTGGCGGGAAGAACCCAAGCAGGTCAGGTGCGGCATAACCACCAAATCGCTCTCTTTAAGCAAGAGCGCCGCTTCTTCGGTTTTATCCTGGGTAGTCCCCCCGGCTCCGCAGGTCATCGAAGCATAAAGGGGCTTATATTTTTTAAGCACCCGGATAGTCTCGATAAGCCGCTCTTTACTTTTCTGGCTGCGCGGCGGAAAAAATTCAAAACAGAATCCGCTTTCTTTCTTTGCCAAGATTTCGCTTATCTTCATGATTTAACTAAACTCCCGGTAAATCTCGCCGAAATCAACCCCGGCAATAACTTTAGATTTATATTTAGCCGGAAGGTTTTTTCTTGCCGCTTTCAGGTCTTGATTCTGGATGCCGTTTTCTAAAGACAAATAAGCTTCCAAGAAAGCAGCCAGCTCATCGATAGCTTTAATCAGTTCGCCGTCGCGTAAAGCGGTATTAGTAAACTCATCCTCGGTAAACAGCTTCATTTGAGCATGCCAAGAATGAGGGACCAGCTTGTAAATCTTGCTCTCCATCTCTTTACGCTCGTATTCCTTAATCAAATCATCCAAGCCCAAAACCGACCTTTTGACCGGATTAATCACATCGCGGGTTAAGACTTCCGGTAAATCATGAAACAAGCCGGTAAAGTAATTATTCATCCGCCGCTCGGAATCGGTTTGTTTATCCAAAGATGCCAAATAAGCCAGCATAGCCACAATCAACATATGCCCTAAAACCGAGGTTTCCGGAACGCGGTGCAAGTGGCTCCAGCGAATCTGAAAACGCAGCTGCCCGCAGATATCGATAAAACTTTTTAAAGCGGAAGAATTCAACAGTTCCTGCATGCTTTGTAAATCGTTATATCTTTCCTGTTTGGTGCGGATGTCTTCCCTGATTTCTTCGATTAAATATCCTTGGGGATTGGCCCGTTCAATGATGTTAAACTCCCATTTCGTGGCATAAAAATGCGCTGCGCTGATAATCCGGCGGTTGATATTTCTTTCGGGGTCAGAAAGATAAGCTTTAAACCTCCGGCAAAACTCCGCGCCTAAAGGATTTATGACTTCCTCTAGCCTCTGATAAATCCAATGGTTAAGCTGCTCATATTTGGAGTGGTCTTCTTTTATCCGGTGAAATAAGGGCGGCTTTAAATCCGTAAGGACTATCCGCTGAAAATATTCAAATATACCGGCTTCAATAATTTCTATCCAATTAAATCCCGGGGTATTAAATTTTTCCTGGCATTTGCCCAAACAATAGGCAATCACCATCTTATGCGCCTGTTTATCCAATTCGGTCAGCCGGACTACCTTGATTTGGTCGTTCCAACGCTGCATACTAGCGGCTTCGTAAATCTTCAACAGCAAATCTTTGGTAATCATGCCGGTTCCAATTATACTTTATTCTCCTGGATAAAACAAGTTAAAGCTTAATAATCCGCCAAGCTTTGGATTCGTTGGGAAGGATATTGCCGGAATTGACGCCGGCTTTAACGGCTAAATAATCTGGTTCAGCTAAGAGCGAAAGAGGGATTTTCAAGGTTAAGGTCTTCTTGTCCTCCCAGGTAACCTCAATTAATTTCGGAGAAAGCCGCTTTTTTTTATCATATATTTTCAGCTGGTCTTTATCCCAACTGACTTCTAATTTCGGCATCTGGGAAAAGTCTTTTTCCCGGCTGTAACCTAAGAGAAACAGCGAGAAACGCGAAGATATATCGGCCTTCCTACGCAAATTAAAGGTTAGGCATAAACTTTCTTGGGGCGGAGATGTTTTTTTAGCGGCAATTTCGGGATAACTGCCGAAAACTTCTGATTTTCGGGCAAAGCTAAACAAGAATTTTCTCGCATAAGCGCATTGGCTCCGGTAATATTTGATAGCTTTAAGCTTTGCCTCTATTTCTTCCCCGCTTAAAATCAACTTTTGCCAGGAAAGCGGGCCTAAAGCTGAATCCGGCGGCGGATTCATCTCTAATTTGGGATGATAACCCCGGGGTTTAAGCCAACCCCAAAGATGGACCAGGTAAGGAAAAACTTGGGGCTTGCCTAAAGCAGGTTCTAAATCCCAAAGAGCGACCTGCAGAAAAACATAAGCTGCGGCGTGGTCAGAATTGCTGTCTGCGGGATGGGAAACAAAAACTTTGGTCGGTTTAAAATCACTAATAATCTTTTTCAAATCTTCAATTATGCTTTTGCCTGGACGGGAAACATCTGCGCTGCCATATTTAACCAGCAAAGCCTCCAGCCTTGAATCGGGATAACCTAAAAAGGCGATATTTGCCTCCTTCAACCCCAAAGAAGCTAAAGCCTGCTTTGACTCGTCTCTGCGGGCCTGGCCGAAGCGGATAAACCCCTTTTTGCTCATTATTAATAGCCTGTGGCTGAATAAAAAAGAAAGCTGGTTATGGTCGCCGTCAGTAAGGCAAATAATTTTTAAAGCCGCTCCGCACTTTTTTGCCTGCTGGATGAGCCCGCCGCAACCGAGAATTTCATCGTCAGGATGCGGCGCAAGAATAAGAACCTTATCCTGTTGGCTGATTTTAATTAAAGTTGGCTCTGCCGCGAATAAAAAGGAGCCACAAAGCAGAAAAATAGCCAATAAGCTGTATAACTTTTTCACTTTTTATTGTCCTAAAGGCTTCACAATCCGGATATAAATCAGAAAAACTATGCTTCCGAAAAGCAAAAGTTTTGAAAAACCATACAGGAAGCGCCAAATCAGATTGGCTTTCCTTAATATTCTGAAGTCGGCGAGATAAACAGTTTCGCAGGCGCCATTGCCTTCATCAGCCCGAGAAACGCTTGTCCCGCGGGCAATATTATTCTTGAGGTTAGTATAGGAAGCTAAATAACCTTTGAAATAAATCTGGTCTCCCACCCCCAATCCGCGCAAGACAGAGTTAATTTTTGGCGTGGTGGATAAAAGATGGTTATTAGAGAGCGCATTCATATCAAAACGCGACCAGTCTTGGTCGGCGGTAGCGGCATTAACCGAAATGTAACAGGTCCAGCTGCCGTTTCTAAAACGCATCCTGCGGTAAGTTTCATCTTTAAGGTTATTGCCCCAGATGACGCAAACATCTTTTAAGTTCAAAACATCGCCCCATCTTTGATGATAATAATCCCACCAGCTGGAAGTATCATGTTGTGAGACCACTAACCCGTAAAGCTCATAACTATACAACGGGTTAACTTCGTAATCAGTACCCTCGACAGTAACCAAAAAAGGCCTGACCGTGGTATTTGCCTGGCGCGGCTCCTGCTTGAGCTGGGAAAGGATATATTTCTTAGACGGAAGCAGGCTCTTTTCCACTGACGCGGCTATAAAAAGGCCCAGGGCAAAGTAAAGGATTATCCTGGAGACAATATCGACTTTCCTGGGTATGGCGATTTTAAGCGGAATCATATTTACCGGTCACCTAAATAATTTCTTTAAACTTTCTATCTCATCGTCAATCTTACGCATCTTTTCCTTCAAACTCTCCAGGCGCTTCTGGTATTGGCTGATAACATCTTCACGGTGATAACTGCGGGGATGGGAAATAACCCTTTTCTTTACATTATATTCGAGTTCGAGTTTCTGGTGCGTTTTCCTTAAACATTTAATTTTTTTAGAAATTTGGGAGTTATGTTCTTTATCGGTCTTTTCTACCTCTATCTTTTTATGTAATGGGGTGTGCCGTGTCACTGAATCTACTTCTACTAAATCCTTATGCCGGCCGATTTGCCAATAGTAATCAAAATTTCCCGGAAATTGGCGCAGTCTTCCCGCGTTAACTTCAAAAACCATATTGGCAATCGAACGGACAAAATGTATATCGTGGCTGATAAAAACCAGGGTTCCGCTGTATTCGTTTAAAGCCCGGATCAAAGCCTCCACCGCGTCAACGTCAAGATGTGTGGTCGGCTCATCCAGCAAAAGAAAATTAGGAGGGTTAATCAGAAGCTTGGCTAAAATAAGCCGGCTTTTCTCTCCGCCGGAAAGAACCGTTACTTTTTTCTCCACATCGTCTCCGCTGAATAAAAAAGCGCCGAGCACCGTCCTGATTTCTTCGCCGGTCAATTTTCCGGATGATACTGAAGAAGCCTCCTCAAAAACTGTATTATGCGGGTTTAAAACATCCAGGCGCCGCTGCGAAAAATACCCCACTTCAACATTCCGGCCTAAAATGCGTTTTCCGCGGTCAACTTCTAAAATGCCGGCCAGGATTTTTAAAAGCGTGGATTTACCGGCGCCGTTGGGGCCGATTAAAACCGCACGTTCGCCCCGGGTTAACTCAAAGTCAAAATCCCGATAGACCGCAATATCGCCATAAGATTTAGATATGCCTTCCAAGGCAATAGTTTTATATCCGCCGGCTTGGGTTTTAGGAAAATGAAATTTACGGATACTCTCTCTGCGGTCTTGCGGCACAATTATCTTCTCCATCCTCTCCAGCATCCGCTTTTTAGCCCTTACTTGAGAAGCTTTGTTAGGTTGGGCGTGAAAACGGCCGATAAAAATTTCCAGCTGCTTTATTTTTTTATCCTGCTCTTTGAACTGCCTTAAAAGGCGTTCCTGTTCCTTTAAGCGCAGTTTTTCGTAATCGTCATAATTGCCTTTAACTTTAGTAATAACTCCATTTTCCAAAATCAAAGTGTAATTGGTAACTTCGGTTAAAAAATCCCGGTCATGGGAAATCATCATAAACGTCCCTTTAAAGTTCAAAAGGTAATCTTTGAACCAAAGCGCGGCTTCTAAATCCAAAAAATTAGTCGGTTCATCCAAAAGCAGGATATCAAAAGGGAAAAGCAATAGCTTAGCCAATAAAACCCGCATTTTAAAACCGCCGCTTAAATTATTTATCGGGCGGTTAAACTCCTCTTCCCTAAATCCCAGCCCGCTTAAGATTTTTTTGGCGCGGTGTTCTAAATCGAAGCAACCTAAGAATTCTAAATCGTGAAGAATCTGCCCGTAGCGGTGGCTACCGGTTTTATTTTCTTTTTCCAGCCTCTCTTTTTCGGCTTTAAGCTCTTTAATTGTATCGTCTCCGGCGAGCAATTCCGATAAAACCGTAACTTCGGAGGTAAAATTTTCTTCCTGGACGAGATATCCTATGCGCACATTTTTATTGATTCTTACGCTTCCCGATGAGCTTTCCATCTTGCCGAGGATTAAGTTAAAAAGAGTGGATTTTCCGCTGCCGTTGGGGCCAACCAGGCCGATTCTTTCTCCCCGGTTAATGGCCAGGGAAAAATTTTTAAAGAGAGTCCTTGGGCCGTAGCTTTTAGACAGGTCATTAAGAGTAATCATCAACGTCATCAATAATAGCATAAATACAGAGAAAGACAACATTACGCCCCTCTTGCGAAATTTACCGCGCGGTTATAAAATATAGAAGGGATGCACAAAAAATTAAAATTCCTCCTGGCGATTATTGTTTTGAGCGGGCTTGCCGCAAGCGGCCTTTATTTTACTGCCGGATTTTCCCAGGAAAAAAATCCAAATGTATTAAAGCCGGCGGAATACTGGCAGCCTCTGGAAAACAATGCGGTACAATGCGCTTTATGCCCGCGCCGCTGCTTTATCGAGCCAGGGCAAAAGGGGTTTTGCCGGGCGCGCAAAAATATTTCCGGAAAACTTTATACGCTTAATTATGGCGAGCCTGTGGCTATGCATCTTGACCCTATAGAAAAGAAACCTTTAGCCCATGTCTATCCGGGAAGTAAATCTTTTTCCATCGCTACTGCCGGATGTAATCTAAGGTGTAAATTCTGCCAAAATTGGGAAATCTCTCAATTAGACCCGGAAGAAGCGCAAGTAGAGTTTGTGCCTGCCGAAGAAATAGTGACTATGGCTAAATCAAGCGGCGCGCAAACCATTGCCTTTACCTATACCGAACCGACCATCTTCTACGAATATATGCTGGATATTGCCAAGGCAGCCAGAAAAGAAGGCATATCCTGTGTGATGCATTCGGCTGGCTTTATCAACGAAGAGCCTCTACGCCAAATTTCTAAATATCTTATAGCCGCTAATATTGACCTGAAAGGCTTCAGCCAGAAATATTATTCTTCTTTTTGCGAAGGAAATCTGGAAAATGTCCTGAATACTCTAAAAATATTGAAAGAAGAAGGAGTTTGGGTAGAGATAACTAATCTCCTGATTCCCGGGGCTAATGACAGCGAAGAAGATTTAAGAAAACTCTGCGCATGGGTTAAAGAAAATTTGGGCCCGGATACGCCGATTCATTTTTCCCGCTTTTATCCGATGTATAAACTTACCGACCTCTCCCCCACTCCGCTAACCAGTTTAATCCGGGCGAAAACAATCGCCAAGGAAGTTGGCATGCATTTTGTCTATATCGGAAATGTCCCCGAGCAGATTGGCGAAGATACGCACTGCCCTTACTGCCAAAAAGTACTGATTAAAAGAATTGGTTATAATGTTTTAGAAAACCACATCGTTAAAGGCAAGTGCGCCTTCTGCGGCAAGGATATCGCCGGGATTTGGGGCTAAACCCGAATATTCTTCAGGCTGAAAAAAACTAAAATAGTTATCAGGGCGGTTAAGCTTATAGCTATGCCTAAAAAGGGAATAAAGAAGAGAGAAAAAGCTAAAGTGCCCAGAAAAGCTCCCCACAAATCAGCAGCGTAGATACTTACCGCGATATTGTTTTTAGCAGATTTATTTTTGGAAAGCTCTTTTGCGGACAAAGGATAGATAGCTCCGCAAAACAGGCCGCCGCAAAGCGCATAAACATAAAAACTAAAATCCCAATACAACAATCTCTGGCCATATCCTGTAATCACTAAGAGGCTGGCGATAAAAAGCGCGAAAAGAAAATAATAGCCTGCAAAGGCGTATTTAAAACTAAAAATAACTTCTTTAGCCCGCTCGGCTGAATAAGCCCCTAAACTCAAACCGAGCATAAATAAACCCGTAATCATCCCCATCTTCCAGAAAAGCGCTCCGGAAAAAATCTGGAAAAGTATCAGCAAGGCAGTAGTAAAACCAATGGCAGAAAAGCCAAGGCCGCTTACATTCGCTAAAGCGCGGCTGGCTTTCGAGATTAAACTGGAAAAGATAAAGCCGATAATAACTGCCAATAACAGGATAAAAGCATAAGCGCTGAATTTTTTAATATCGGCAAAAAAATTGGGATAAAATTTCGCCTGCTGCAATAAAAGATAATAAAGGAACCCCCGGAGATTAAAATTATAGTTTAATCCTGCCTCTCTCAAGAGCCTGCTTTCCAAATATTCTCGCTGGCCCGCATCCAGCAAATCCTTTAGGTGGTAAAGGGTAAAATAATCTTTGCTTACTGCCTGCTTGGTAAAATTATCCATCAGATCATTGGCTGTTACCTTAGAATCCGCGGCAATAACAATCATCGTATCAGAAGGCATGAGCAGGCGGCTGGTGAAAACCGCATCCAAGGTATTAACTATACAGGAATTAAACTCTAAAATACGCGGGCTTAAGATATCTCTTTTGGAGGGAATAGAGAAAGAAAATACGCCCTGTGGGGATAGATGTTTTTTTATCAACTGAAAGAACTCATAAGAAAAATAACGGTTTAGAGAAATGCTGGAAGGCGCAGGTATGTTCAT
>CAZNWL010000040.1:0-8322 GCA_964577045.1 uncultured Planctomycetia bacterium
CTAACGCCGGGGTGTTGAGTGAAGGAAGAAAAAAACATTTCCGGATTAAAGAATTGGGCCAGTATAAGCGGGCCGGCTATCTGGTAGCTGATAGTTTTGAGAAAAAATATACGGTAGTTTATTGGGCCGGTTTCTATTATCAGACCGACGGGACTAAAATTATTGCTGAAGATAATATCTTCCGTTTGAAACTTCAGAAAGGCCAAAGCGTTGTTTTCACCAAAATATTCTGTATTAAACATTTTCCCTGTAAAAGTAACCATAGTCCCCAGAAAGATAACGCTTACCAGATATTCCAAAAGGCTTTTAAGAGCGACTTTGAACTCCTCCTCAAAGACCATATAGCTGCCTGGGATAAATTGTGGAAAAAAGCCGATATCCTTATCGAAGGGACTGCCAATATCCAGCAGAACGTGCGTTTTAACCTCTACCATATGCTGATTTGCGCCCATGCCGATAACGGATTTTCCAGTATCGGCGCAAGGACTTTAAGCGGCGAAGGCTACCGCGGCCATATTTTCTGGGATGCGGAAATTTTTCTCCTTCCTTTTTATGTTTTTACTTTTCCCAAAGTGGCCCGCAACATGCTGCTTTACCGCTATCGCCGCCTCCAAGCTTCCCGGCAGATTGCCAGGAACAACGGGTATCTAGGCGCGCAGTTTGCCTGGGAGTCCGGGGATACCGGCGAGGAAGAAACGCCGGAATGGGCCCGTGATATTGACCGGACGATTGTTAAAATCTATACTCACCAAATGGAGCACCACATAACTGCCGACGTGGTTTACGCTCTTTATAAATACTGCATCGCTGCTAAAGACGAAGCTTTTATGGAAGAATGCGGCTATGAAATTATTATTGAGACTGCCCGTTTTTGGGCTTCCCGTGTCGCTTATAATCAGAAAAGCCGTAAATTCGAAATCCGTAAAGTTATCGGGCCGGATGAGTTTCATATTGGAGTGAACAACAATGCTTTTACCAATATGCTGGCCAAATGGAATTTACTTTTGGCAGTCAAATCTGTAGAAAAGCTTAAAAAGAATGCCAAACTTTATCAGGAGTTAAAAAATAAATTGGCTTTGACCGATAAAGAATCCAAGAAATGGCAGCAGATTGCCGCGCGGATAGCGATTAACTGCAATAGGAAAAAAATTATCGAGCAATTCGACGGCTATTTCAGGCTTAAAAAAGTAACCTTAAACCGTAGCGACGAAAACGGCCTCCTGCTTTTGCCTGCAAACATAAAGGCAAAAGACCTGGGGAAAACCCAGATAGTCAAGCAGGCCGATGTTTTGATGCTCATTACTTTGCTCGATGACTTATTCAATGCTGCGACCAAAGCGGCAAATTACGATTTTTATATTTCCCAAACAGTGCATAAGTCTTCGTTAAGCGCGCCCATGCACGCTTTAGCTGCTTGTGAAGCAGGGGATTTGCACCGGGCTTATAACCTTTTCAATGTTTCTTTGCGTACCGATATCAGCAACCTTTACGGAAATACTTCCGAAGGAATCCACGCCGCTTCTTTAGGCGGCACTTGGCAGGCTTTAATCTTTGGTTTTGCCGGAGTAAAAATTAAGAAAGAAGAACTATTTATAAACCCGCGTATGCCGCGTTCCTGGAGAAAAATGGTTTTTTCTCTGGATTGGCAGGGTGACCATTTGTATTTGGAATTGGCCAATGATGCGGTGCGTTTAAAAGTTTCTTCAACTAAAGCCAAGGCTATTAAACTGGGTATTTTTGATAAGCTGGTTGCAATTAAAACTAATACGTTTCAAAGTTTCAGGAGGCAACATTATGAAAAAAGCAAAGAAGAATATTACTAAAACTAAAGAAGATAAACTAAGTATAGCCCACTTTCACTGGGGTTTTCCTCCGATTATCGGAGGTGTGGAAACTCACTTGACCATACTTCTTCCACAATTGGCAAAATTAGGCCACAAAGTTAATTTGTTAACCTGTTCGGTGGA
This sequence comes from uncultured Planctomycetia bacterium, assembly GCA_964577045.1. Taxonomy (GTDB): domain Bacteria; phylum Omnitrophota; class Gorgyraeia; order Duberdicusellales; family 4484-171; genus JAHKAJ01. The sequence continues at coordinate 1,968 of CAZNWL010000040.1, forward strand.
GGGCTTAACCGGAAGGTATAATTACGAAGGGGTGGGCATAGTCCGCACTCCGCTGATGGATTTAAACTGGCTTTATAAAAGAGGTTTAAATGGCTTGGAAGAGGAAGTCAAGGATATTTTTTCAAACTTTTTAAAAGAGACGGAGCCCGACGTGGTCCATGTGCATAATATGCATTATTTCAGCAAGATGCACATCGAAACTCTCCAAGGGATGTGCCGCGAAAAGAACATACCCTTGATTCTTACCGCGCATAATGTTTGGGACGATATCCTTTATCTAGAATTAGCCCATGATATCGAATGGTCGCACATTATCGCAGTAAGCCATTATATCAAGAAAGAAATGATTGGTATTGGCATTGATGACCGCGATATTACCGTGGTGCATCATGGAGTAGACCAAGATAAATTTAAGCCCGGGGTTAAAACTGCCAATATTTTAGCTAAATACCCCCAGTTGAAAGGGAAAAAGATAATTTTTCATCCGGCCAGAATCGGCTTGGCCAAGGGTTGCGATACCAGTATTAAAGCGGTAAATATCGTGCGTCAGAAAGACCCCAGCGCGATGCTGGTTTTAGCCGGCTCAAAAAATATCATCGACTGGGGAGGAACTCAACAAAAGGATATTGCCTACCTGGTAGAATTAGTAAAACATTTTAAGATGGAAAAGAATATTCTGATTGATATGTATACTCTCGATGAAGTAAAAGAGCTTTATGAGATAACCGATATTTGTTTATACCCCTCGACAGCCTGCGAGCCTTTTGGTTTGACTATGCTTGAGGCGATGAGCATGGCTAAACCCATGATAGTTACTGATATGGGCGGGATGCCTGAGGTGATCAAAGACGGTATTAATGGTTTTATCGTGCATATGAAAGACTTCGAAGCTCTGGCTGCAAAAATTTGTCAGCTCCTGGAAGATAAAAAACTAGCCCGCCGTTTCGGCTATACTGGCCGCCAGATTGTGGAGGCGCAATATACCAAAGAGAAAGTAACTTTAGAAACTTTAGGGGTTTACCAAAGAACGCTTAAGCGCTAAAAAAGTGGCTACGACTACCTGGGATAAAAAGGCAGTTCTGGATTTAGTCAGGAAGAAGTTTTCTGACCATCTTTTTATAGTCGCTTCCAACCGCCAGCCTTACATACACAAGCTAGTAAAGGGTAAAGTCGAATGCTTTCGCGGCCCGGGAGGAGTAATTACCGCGCTTGACCCGATTATGCGGGAGCTGAAAGGAGTATGGGTTTGCTGCGGTTCAGGCGATGCGGATAAGCTGGTGGCTAAAAACTCCAAAGTAAAAGTCCCCCCGGATAATCCTGCTTATGAATTGCGCTATGTCTGGCTGAATAAAGAAGAAAATCTTGGATACTATTACGGATATTCTAACCAGGCCCTCTGGCCGCTAGCGCATTTAGTATTTGTCCAACCGCAGTTTAAGAACGAATATTGGAATTTTTATAAGCAGGTTAATCGAAAATTTGCCCAGAATATTAATAAGGAAATTAAAGGCAAGAAAGCTATTGTTTTTGTCCAGGATTATCATTTAGCCTTAGTCAGTAAATATTTAAAAGAACTGAATCCCCGGGTTACCACTCTTCTTTTCTGGCATATTCCTTGGCCGAGTTACGATGTTTTTAGAATCCTTCCCCAGAGGGAGGAGCTTTTAGAAGGCATGCTTTCTTATGATTTAATCGGTTTTCACATTAACTACTTTTGCCGTAATTTTTTTGAAGCTTTGATTAATGAAGCCGAGGCAAAAATTAACCGGGAACAGCAGCTGGCAGTTTATAAGGGAAAAATCTGTTTAATCCGCAACCATCCCATTAGCGTTGATTTTGACGGTTTAAGCAAAGAGGCGCGTTCGGAAGAAGTTAAAGGCTTGACTTATCTACACCGCGAAGAGTTTGGACTGCATGGATATAAGGTTATCATCGGCCTTGACCGCATAGATTACACCAAGGGAATTATGGAAAGGATTCAGGCCATTGATAAACTGCTGGATACCCACCCCGAGTTGCACGAAAAAATAATTTTTATCCAAATAGGAGAAATTTCCCGCATCCACCTTGCGCAATACAAACAGCTTAATGAAAGAGTCAACATTTTAGTTGAAGAGGTAAACTTTAAGCACGCGCAAAATCTCTGGAAGCCGATAATCTTTTTGCGCCGCCACTTAAGCTTTAAGGAAATCTTGGCTTTCTATAAGATAGCCGATGTCTGCATAGTTAGCTCACTACATGACGGGATGAATTTAGTAGCCAAAGAATTTGTTTCGGCGCAAACCTCCGAAAAGGGAGTTTTAGTTTTAAGCCGCTTCACCGGTGCCAGCCGCGAATTCAAAGACGCGCTTTTGGTTAATCCTTACCATATTGAAGATGTCAGCGAAGCCATTTACAACGCCCTGACTATGGGCGAGAAAGAAAAACAGGCAAGAATTAAAAAGATGCGCCAGCATCTGAAACAGAACGATATCTGGAAATGGATCGGAAAGATTATCTCCGAGATACCCCAGGAAAAGGAATCCCGTTAGGGATGAAATACCTTACCCGGAAAAGTTTATACCGGCACATAGAAAAAAGAAAAAGGGTCTTCCTTTTTCTTGATTATGACGGCACTCTTTCCCCGATTATTCAGGACCCTAAACTGGCCAAAGTCCCCCCTGAAACAAAAAAAATTATTTGCCGGCTTTCCAGAAGGAATAATTTTCTAATTGGGATTATCAGCGGAAGAAGCCTGAAAGATATAAGAAAAAGAGTCGGTTTAAAAAAGATTGCTTATGCCGGAAACCACGGATTGGAATTAGCATACGGGGGAGAAAAAATATCGATAGAGCTTCCCAGGGGCAAGAGAAAAATTTTTAACCAAGCCAAAGCCAGAATAAAAAAAGCCTTAAAAAATATAAAGGGCGTTATCTTTGAAGATAAAGGGATAATTTTCTCGGTGCATTACCGAAAAGTAGCTAAAAAGAATCAGGCAAAAGTGATTAAAATATTTAAGAATACAGCTAAGCCGTTTTTAAAACAAAAACTGTTTAGTGTCGGGAGAGGAAAGAAAGTGTTAGAGCTCAAACCCGGTTTTGCCTTTAATAAGGCCGCAGCGATTAATTTTTTCCAGAAGAAGTTTAAGAAAAAAAAGAATGACCTGGCTATTTTTATCGGCGATGACATAACCGACGAGGATGTTTTTCGGCGGCTTAAACCTCCGGATTTCGGGGTTCGCATAGGTAAAAACAAAACTTCCCGGGCCAGCTATTTTCTTAAAAACCCCAGGGAAGTAACCCTCAAACTTAAGGATATAGGCCATTTTTATTACCCCCTCGCATTCAGGTAGTTAGATAAAATTTCCTGTATTTATCCGCAAATTTTCTCCAAAAATCCTTGCTAAGCCATTAATCTTATGGTAAGTTATGTCTCAAAATAAGCCTAGAAGGATTGCCTTTATGAGCGAAAACTACCTTAATTTTTTAAAACAAAGGATTGGCCAAAAGAACTTCGCAAAATTAACTGACTTAGAAAATCCGGCCCTGATTGATTTTATCGGAGAATTCGTTGAACTTTGCAATCCCCGCTCGGTATTTGTCCGCACGGATTCGGCCGAAGACATTGCTTATATTAAAGCCAAAACTTTAGAGTTGGGCGAAGAAAAAGAATTAGCCGTTCCGGGCCAAACCGTACATTTTGACGGGCGATCTGACCAGGGCCGCGATAAAGAAGTAACCCGGTATCTGGTCGCTAAAAATTCAAAAATCAGTTACTATGTCAACAGCATAGAATGTAAACATGGCCTAGAAGAAATACGTTCCATTATGGAAAATATTATGGCCGGCAAGGAGATGTTCGTCTCTTTTTTCTGCTTGGGCCCCCTGGATTCTGAATTCTCGGTTTTAGCGGTGCAAATAACAGACTCTGCCTATGTCGTACATTCCGAAGATATACTTTACCGGCCCGGCTATACGCAGTTTAAAAAGAATAAAAAAGTAAAAGATTTTTTTAAATTTGTCCATTCAACCGGCGAATTGGAAAATGGAGTCAGCAAAAATTCTGATAAGAAGAGGATTTATATTGATTTAGATAGAGAATTGGTTTACAGTGCCAATACTCAATATGCCGGAAACACCGTAGGATTAAAAAAACTTGCCTTGCGCCTTGCGCTTCAACGAGCCTCTGGCCAAAATTGGCTAGCTGAACATATGTTTTTAATGGGGGTCAAGGATTTAGAAGGAGAAAAGGCTTATTTTGCCGGAGCTTATCCCAGTATGTGCGGGAAAACTTCCACTGCGATGATTTGCGGCGAAACCATTGTCGGCGATGATATTGTTTATCTGAAGGAAAAGAACCGCAAGGCCATGGCAGTTAATGTAGAAAGAGGAATCTTCGGCATTATTAAAGATGTTAACCCTCAAGACGACCCGCTTTTATTCAAAACTTTGACCGAGCCGGGAGAAGTAATTTTTTCCAATATCTTGGTTGATGATAATAATTATCCCTTTTGGGTGGGAAGCGGCCGGCCAACTCCGCATCAAGGGGTTAATTATTCGGGCCCCTGGCATCCGGGTAAAGCCGATAAACAAGGCAATGAAATCCCGGCCTCGCATAAAAATGCCCGTTATACCATCCGGCTTAAAGACTTGGAAAATGTCGATGAGAATTTAGAAAATCCCCAAGGGGTTATAGTCAGCGGCCTTATTTACGGAGGAAGAGATTCGGATATTTCGGTTCCGGTCGAACAAGCTTTCAGCTGGCATCACGGGATTATTTTAAAAGCCGCGGCCTTAGAGTCAGAAACTACGGCTGCCACTTTAGGCCAGGAGGGGGTGAGGCTATTTAACCCGATGTCTAACATTGATTTTCTTTCGATTTCTTTAGGGCGCTATGTCCAGATGAATTTAGAATTCGGTAAAAAATTAAATCCAAAACCTGTAATTTTTTCCGTCAATTATTTTTTAAGAAATAAGCAGGGCAAGTTCCTTAATGCTATTCAGGATAAACGAGTCTGGCTTAAATGGATGAGGCTGCGCGTTGGCCATAAGGTCGGGGCTTTAGAATCAGCCACCGGGTTCATTCCTAAATACGAAGATTTAAAGAGTTTATTCCAAAAGATATTGAACAAAGAATACGCCCAGAAAAATTATTTCGAACAGTTTACTTTGCGGATTCCGGAAAATCTCGCCAAGATTGAAAAGATAAAGAATATTTACCAAGAGCTTAAACAGGTTCCGGCTTGTTTGTTTGAAGAGTTAACTGCTCAAGAAGCCAGGCTCAAAAGTTTTCAGGCGCGCCTCGGCGACTATGCGGATCCCTCCAAATTAAAAGAGGTTGAATGATTGAAGGTTTAAAGCTATTCCGGCAGGGTAAAGTCAGGGATATTTATGATTTGGACGATAGGCTGCTCCTAGTGGCTACTGACCGGATTTCCTGTTTTGATGTAATTTTGCCTACTCCGATCCCCGATAAAGGAAAAATTTTAACTGAACTTTCTCTGTTTTGGTTTTCTTTTCTGAAAAATACCGTCGAAAATCACCTTATCAGCGCTGACATCGCTGATTTAGGCCGTGAAATTTCTCGAGCAGACAAAGAATACCTTAAAGGCCGGATAATGATTGTCAAAAAATGCAAAGTCGTTCCTTTTGAATGCGTGGTCAGAGGCTATCTTTCCGGCTCTGGCTGGAAAGAGTATCAAGAATCGCAAAATATCTGCGGGATAAAGTTGCCCAAAGGTTTAAAAGAATCAAGTAAATTGTCCGAGCCGGTATTTACTCCGGCCACTAAAGCCGAAATCGGGCATGATGAAAATATCAGTTTTGAATATATGCGTTCTAAAATCAATCCCCGGCTGGCTGATAAGATAAAAAAACTTAGCTTAGAAATTTATAAAAAAGCCGCAGGTTTAGCCGATAAAAAGGGGATAATCATTGCCGATACCAAGTTTGAGTTCGGCTTAGACGGCGATAAACTGATTTTAATCGATGAAGTCTTGACGCCGGATTCCTCGCGCTTCTGGCCGAAAAATGAATATGCAGAAGGCCGGCCGCAAAGCTCTTTTGATAAGCAGTTTGTCCGCGACTATTTAGAGACGCTTGACTGGGATAAAACGCCTCCCGCCCCCAATCTTCCGCCGGAAATCGTCCAAAAAACCCAAAACAAATACAGAGAAGCCTTACAGAGTTTAACCAGAGGGTAAAAAGATTTACTTGCAAAGGCGATATCTTGTTATATAATACTGCCTTGTATGTCCGGCGCAAAACGTATGAAGGCGCAAGAAATGCGAGAGAATAGAGCATTCGACCTTTATTATTACCTGACTAAATCCAGTAAAAGCCCGCCAGGATAACCCTGATTTACTAAAGGCGTAAAT
>CAZNWL010000041.1:0-4126 GCA_964577045.1 uncultured Planctomycetia bacterium
TTATCTCGCGCTCATTTAAAGAAGACATATAGACTTTGGTCTTGTCCCAGGCAGTATGAATCTTCCCTGTATCAACATCAACCACTGCAATCCCGCTATAAACCCAATGCGGCCTTTTACAGAGCAGGCGGATGGTTTTTCGGGCATCAGCTAAATCTCTGGGCTTTCCGATGAGTTTGGCGCCGGCAACAACCACAGTATCCGCACCGATAACTAAACCTTGTTTAAAATATTTAGCGCAAGCTTTAGCTTTCAACAAGGCGTTAGTTACTACTAAATGCGCCGGCCCGTTTTTCAGGCTATGGCTCTCTTTTATTTTTTGCGGCAAAACTTTAATTCTTAAGCCAAAACTTTTCAGGAGTTTCAGGCGGGCTTTGGAATGGGAGGCGAGAATTATTTTAGGCATAAATTTTAAGCCTTAAGGCCCAGGACTATGGCAATTAACCCTAAAATAAGGTTATAAACAAAGTTAATCAAAGGGCCTAATATTCCCAGCCAAAGCAGAATGATAATGATAAAAAATCCGAAGGGTTCAAGCAGCATCAGCCGGTATTTAGCGTTCCAGGGAAGAAACTCCGCCAATACCCGGTAACCGTCTAACGGCGGGATAGGAATTAAATTTAAAGCGCCCAGAGTAATATTTATCTTAGCGGCGGTCAAAAGTATCGGCCCCAATAACTGGCTATTTTGGATGGGCGCAAATTGAAGTAAAAATATAGCCAAAGTAGCGATAAGTATGTTGGCTAAACATCCAGCTAAAGAAACCGAAATAATCGCTCTTCGGGAACGTAAGCTCGCGTAATCAACCGGGACTGGTTTAGCCCAGCCAAATCCGACCAGAAAAATAGTTAAGGTGCCTATGGGGTCAAGATGCACCGCAGGATTTAAAGAAAACCGGCCAGCGTATTTGGCGGTTTTATCGCCGAAAAAATAAGCTACCCAGCCATGAGCGATTTCATGAGCAATCACTGAATAAAGTAATACCGGCACCAATAAAAGAAAAGCCAAGGGGTCACTGAATAAAAGCGTTAATAAACCCATAAATTTATTTTTTGATTACAGTCTCGCCTTGTAGAATCTGCGGGATAACTGTGGGGTCAATGCGTAACCCTCCGTCGTGTTCAATTTTAATCGTATAAATTATCCCCGGAATAAACATCGTCCCCGGAGCCTCGATCTGGGCATTTTTGATACCCTGTTGGCTATCTTTCTTGGGATTAAGGGCATATTTCCAAAATTCTAACCATAGCTTTTTTTCAAATTTATCTTTTAGCCCTTCAATTTTATAACCTTGGGGGATTTCATTGACTTTAGTTATCTCGTATTCCTGGGTATTTTTTCCATCCAGCATAAATACTTTCCAAAATAAAAAGATACTCTTACCTCTTAAAGCATCTCCTGCTCTTGTATAACGGTCGTCAAACCTGATTACTAACGATTGAAACTGGATGATATTTCCGGAAAAAGTGAAATATTTCGGTTCAAGGGGTTTGCTGTTAACGCCGTATTCTAAAAATTTAATCGTAGTAAAAATCTTGCCTTTATTTTCGTCGTAATTGACCCCGGTTACTAAAACTTCTGCTATCCGGGAATCAGCTTGGAGGCGCTCGATTACCATCCTCAAAACTTTACGCTCGTTGTAATAGCGGCGCACATGGTCTTGTATGAATAAAACTACCACAAAAATTAAAAAGAAGATGGTAAAAAATTTAACGCGTTTCATAATGCTTTTTAATTATATCAAAAGATTAGAAAAACAAAAGGGCATAAGGAAAAATCCCTATGCCCTTTTAATGCCAAGCGTTTTTGTCTAGTAACGTCTCTCTCTTGAGTTACGGGAGCCTCCTCCGCCTGTGCCGAAATCATTGCGAGGTTTCCTCTTCTGGGCTTTATTTACTTTTAACGCTCTACCGTTCATATCCTGACCGTTTAAAGCGTCAATTGCTTTCTGAGCGTCTTCAGCTGTCTCAAATTCAGCAAAACCAAAACCCTTTGAGCGTCCGGTGTATTTATCCATTATCACCGTAACCTCTTTAGCGGCTAAACCTTTACCTTCTAGAAGGGCTTTCAACTCCCCTTCTCCTACGCCATACTCCAAGTTGCCAATGTAAATCTTCTTTTCCTCTTCCATTCCAATCTCCTTTTTCCTAAAACCTTAGGCCTAACTTTTTAGGCCTAAATACTATTCAACCGAAACTCTCTTTGCCTTGGAAGGCTTTTATTGGCTAAAGGAACTTTACCTGAATACGGCCTGCCGCTTAGGCCCTGCTTCGCTAAAGCGCCCCTGCCAATCTGCATTCTTAAGTCAAAGATGCTCGGGACCTCACTATATAAAAAAAGCCACAAAGTTTAAGCTATCTTGGAACTTTGTGGCTTCAAGATATCTAAAAATCTAACCCTGCCCACCATTTTTCAGCAAGGTAATAATACCTTATTTTGGCCGTTTTGTCAATATCTTTTTCTCTATTTTTACCCATTCGTCCTTCAAGGGAACAATGCGGTTAAAAACCAATTTGCCGCCTAAAGAATCAATGGGGTCAAGGCAAAAATAGCCTTTGCGCTCGAATTGATAGCGGCTTCCCGGCTTTGCCTCTCCCAGGCTGGCCTCTAAGCGGCAATCTGGAAGAACCTCTAAAGAGCTAGGGTTTAAACCGGCTTTCCAATCCTGGCCTTCGGAAGCTTTACTGGGGTCGCGGGCAGTAAAAAGATAATCGTAAAGCCGCACTTGGGCTTTTAGGGAATTTTCCGCGGAAACCCAATGCAAAGTTGCCTTGACTTTGCGGCCGTCCGGCGCATCTCCGCCCCGCGTCTTTGGGTCGTAACTGCAGTGTAGCTCAATTATCCGGCCGGTTTGTTTATCTTTAATTACCTCAAGGCATTTTATAAAATAAGCATAGCGCAGGCGCACTTCTACCCCGGGAGAAAGGCGGAAAAATTTTTTCGGCGGCTCCTCTTTAAAATCATCCTGTTCAATATACAAAACTTTTGAAAAAGTAATTTTCCTCTCCCCCATAGCAGAGTCTTCCGGGTTATTTACCGCGTTTAACTCTTCGGTTTTGCCTTCGGGATAGTTAATTATCACTACTTTCAATGGGCGCAAAACCGCCATGACCCGGGGGGCAGTTTTGTTCAACTCTTCACGGATAGCATTTTCTAAAACTACCATATCCACTATACTGTTAAACTTAGCCACTCCGATAGTATCGCAAAAATCCCTGATTGATTCCGGCGTATAGCCGCGCCGGCGCAGCCCAGAAAGCGTGGGCATACGCGGGTCATCCCAGCCGCTGACATATTTTTTCTCCACCAATTCCAATAGCCTGCGCTTACTTAAAAGCGTATGGCTAAGGTTAAGCCGGGCAAACTCAATCTGCTGCGGATGATGCACTCCTAACTGGTCTAATATCCAGTCGTATAAAGGCCGGTTATTTTCAAACTCCAGGGTGCAGATAGAATGAGTGATGCCTTCGATCGAATCCGAAAGGCAATGGGCAAAATCATACATCGGATAAATGCACCATTTATCTCCTGTGCGGTGATGCTCGGCTTTCTTAATCCGGTACAAAGCCGGGTCGCGCATATTTAAATTAGGCGAAGACATATCAATCTTCGCCCGCAGGGTTTTAGAACCCTCGGGGAACTCGCCTTGCTTCATGCGATGAAATAAATCCCGATTTTCTTCGATTGTCCGGTTGCGAAAAGGGCTGTTTTTCCCGGGTTCGGTAAGGGTTCCACGATATTCGCGTATTTGTTCCGGGCTTAAATCGCAAACGTAAGCTTTTCCTTTTTCAATCAACTCTTCGGCGTATCGATAAAGTTGGCCAAAATAATTAGAAGCGTAAAATTCTCTGGCCTCCCAGTCAAAACCCAGCCACTTTACATCCTGCCTGATGGACTCCACATATTCGGCTTCTTCCTTGGCGGGATTAGTATCATCAAAGCGCAGGTTACATTTACCCTGATAGTCTCTGGCTATTCCAAAATTAAGGCAGATGGATTTAGCGTGGCCGATATGCAGATAACCATTTGGTTCCGGCGGAAAACGGGTATGCACCCGGCCTTGGTTTTTATTCTCCTTTAAATCCCGGTCGATAATTTCCCGGATAAAATTCTTTGGTTTATCCAT
>CAZNWL010000041.1:4226-8225 GCA_964577045.1 uncultured Planctomycetia bacterium
TGGCCGAATATGCTCAATATTTTACTGCGGCCAGCGTCTTGGTAAATAGGCTTAGGGTAAATCTGGTTAAGCAAGCTCGGGGAACTTCCCAGCCCGCGGATTTCAATATTGGCGTCTTTCAGCCAGATAGTATATTTTTTACGGGTATCTCTATTTTTAATCCAATCGGATACTGCCTCGACAATGCACTGGGTAGTATATTCTACCACTGCATCAGGCACGCCGCTGGGTGTTTCCGACTGGGCAGTCATATCACACTGGTCATTCACATAATCAATAGCCAGGAACCGGCGATGGCCGTATTTTTTATCGATAGCCACCTCGGTGGAAAACCAAGCCATGCGGGTAAGGCTGGCAATTTTAGAAACTATCTTAGCTAAAGGATAGAAACGGTAACGGCTAAACTCTTCATAAGCCACGTGCTCATAACGGTTGAGATGGTCATCCCACCAGCAGGGTATAATCGTATCAAAAACATTAAAAACCCTGAACCAGGCGCGCTTGCCGCGTAAATGTATCGGCGTTATTTTTTCCTGAAGCAGGAAGTTATCGCCGCGGTCAAAGTTACGCGCCTGGGAGATTTCTTTGACTGTGCCGCGGGCATCCCGGATCACCCCCAACTGGCCAAAGCCCAGCGCCGGCTTAATGATAAAAGGTTTGCCGAGGTGCTTTCGGTCTTCATCGGAAAGCCGGAAGGAATTAGGCTCCCAGTTGCGTACCACCACCGTATAGGGGACGCTGATTCCGGCAATAATCAGTTCGAAATGGGTGACTGACTTGTCAATGGCGGTTTTGGTCCGGTCGGGGTCATTTATCACCGCTCCGCCGAAATCTTTAACCATATAACAAACCCGGGAATAGATGTCGCCTTTTTTATTATAGGTGGCTTCGGTATCTAAAAGAGCCTGTATTTTTATCTGGCCGTTATCAATTTTTTTGGCGACTTCCTTGACATTATCATCGCATATCCAAAAAAACGATAACTTTTCTTTTTTACAGGCTGCCTGAATAGAACGGATAAAAAACTCTTTAATATTCCCGCTCCAGCTCAAAGCAAAATCATATTTTTTCATAGTTTATTCACCTCAAAAATTATTTAACTGCCGCCCGGTTAATCGTTAAAGAAGGCTTATCTGCATTAATGGTCACCGAAATACCCAAAGGCAAAGTAATCCGGGTTTCTTCCTTATTTTTTATATGGCCGGAAGGAAACCGGTAGAGAACCGGAAATTTAAATTCGCTTAACATTTCGGAAAGTATATCTTTTAAGTTATGTATCTGGCCCTCGTGCCGGAAACAATCAACCATTTTACCAAAAACCATTCCCCGCACACGCCTAAACTTTCCAGCTTTTTTCAGGCGGCTGAAATAATCTTTAATCGTTTCCGAATCCTCCCCCACATCCTCTAAAAATAAAATGCAATCGTCGGTATCGATATCATAAGGGGTTCCCAGAGCTTGGACTATCAATGTCATGTTGCCGCCAACCAGCCGGCCAGCGGCTTTTCCCGAACCCAGCGACTGCACCGAAGGAGACTCTATTTTACCCAGCGGCCGGGGTTTTGAAATCAACTGGATTAAATAATCCAGAGTGCGATAATTCATCCCTTCGTATATTTCATTGGAAACTACCGGGCCGTGGAAAACAACCATATTGGCCATTTCCTGTAAATAAAGAAGCAAGATGGTGATATCGCTGTAACCGACAAAAATTTTAGGGTTTTTGCTGATGATTTCCCGGTCTAGATAGGGAATGATTTCTATCGAACCATAACCGGCTTTAGCGCAAAATATCGCCTTAACTTCGGGGTCGGCAAACATCCGGTCAATCTGCTCGGCGCGCTTTTTATCATGGCCGCTTTGCGACCAGTATCGGCTAAACATCACGCGCTCATATTTCACTTTGTAGCCTAATTTACGCAACATCCTAGCTCCCTGCTTAAACTTTTCCGGGTCAAATGAGCTGGCTGGAGCCACAATCCCAATAGTATCCCCGCGCCTTAAGCCTTGAGGTTTAACTTTGCGGACTAAATCTCTCACCGTTGGCTCCTGCGGCCTATTCTTTCGGCAACTCTAACTGCCTCAATGCCGTCTCTGGCATATTCAGCGCCTATCGTATCAGCATAAGTTTTATTTACCACTGCTCCGCCTACCATGAATTTACAGCGTAGGCCTTCGGTCCTGGCGGCAGAAATCACAGCCGGCATCTCAATCATCGTGGTAGTCATAAGAGCGGATAAACCAACAATATCCGGGGAATGGAATTTAATCTTGCGGATGATTTTTTCTTTAGAAATATCTTTGCCTAAATCAATAACCTCGAAACCATAATTCTTAAGCACTAGCGCCACGATATTTTTACCGATATCATGAATGTCGCCTTTGACCGTAGCCAAAAGGATTACGCCTTTCTTAGCCCGCGGAGAGATTTTTCTTTTCAGGCGAGGCGAAAGAACGTTAAACCCTTTTTTCATGGTCTCGGCGCTGGCTATCAGTTGAGGTAGAAAATAACGCCTGCTTTCGAAAAGCTTACCCACTTCAATCATTGCCGGCACCATGGTTTTTTCCAACAATTCTTTAGCCTTTTCTCCGGAAGCTAAAGCTTTATTAATCAAGCTGCTGATTTCAGCCCGGCTTCCTTCAATTATCGCCTCCCGCACCTTTTCTCTGATGTTACCTTTATTTTTATCTCTATCTTTAACCTCTATTCTGGCGCCGGAGTAACGCAAAATAAAGTTGCGGCTGCTTTTATCCTTGCCCAATAATAAATCTTTAACTAGTTTGTTTTTAGCTAAGGCTTTATCCGAAGGGTTAGCTATGGCTGCAGTTAAACCCCGAATCTTAGCCATATTTAAAAATACCCGGTTAATCAGCCGGCGCTGCGGCAGGCCAAAAGAAACATTAGAAAGCCCGACTAAACTCCTGGCCTTAAATTCTTGCGCGCACCAGCTGACGACTTTAAGCGCAGTAACTGCGGCTTGGGGATTCCAGGATAACGGCATGACTAAAGCGTCAATAAAAAAGTCTTCTTTGGTAAACCCGAAATTTTTCGCTTCTTTAAAAATCCTCTGGATTATCTTTTTGCGCTCAAAAAAATCAGCCGGTATTTTTTTACCCGTTAAGGGAAGGATTACAAACATCGCTCCATATTTTTTAGCCAAGCTTAAAAGTTTTTTCAGCCGTTTCTTTTCTCCGGAAATGGAGTTTATCAAGGCTCTTCCCGGATAAAAACGCAAAGCCGCCTCAATGGCCTCAAGGCTTGCCGAATCAATCACTAAAGGCAACGAGGCTGAAACTGAAAGCAGCGACAAAGCGCCCAGCATAAGTTTCTTTTCATCTCCTCCCGCGACGCCGACATTAAGATCGAGGATTTCAGCGCCTGCGGACTCCTGTTCCTTGGCCAGGCGCTGGAGCAAAACGAACTTAGACCTTTTTAACTCCTGCTGTAAATCTTTCTTTCCGGTGGGATTTATTTTTTCTCCGATAATCACCGGTTGCTTTTGCTTAACAAAAACGAAAGCTTTTCTTGCCGAGCTTAAAGCGGCAAGGCTTCTGGCTTTGGGAAGGATTGGCTTTGCTTGCGAGATTCCAGCTTTTAAACAAGCGATATGCTCTGGGGTTGTTCCGCAGCAGCCGCCAATCATATTGACCCCCAGCGAGACTAATTTCCTACCGGCCGAAGCAAACTCCCGCGGGCTAAGGTTGAAAACCGCCTGATGGTTTATAAGTTTAGGCATTCCGGCATTCGGCTTAGCCACTAAAGGCACTATGGCGTAGGGTTTGATTTTTGAAATAATCTTAAACATATCCTGGGGCCCGGTAGAACAGTTAGCGCCAACTGCATCTGCCCCCAGGCTTTGCAGGGTAATCAAACAAGATAAAGGGCCGTTTCCGTTAAGCGTACGGCCGGACTTCTCGTAAGTCATAGTGACTAAAGTAAACTTATCTGTCAACTCTTTAACGGCAATCAGCGCGGCCCGCGCTTCCTGAATATCAATC
>CAZNWL010000042.1:0-8222 GCA_964577045.1 uncultured Planctomycetia bacterium
CGCAGCTTCTGTCTTAGGCAAAGTAATGAAACAAAGAGAATCGAGATAAAGATCGGCTGTACTGTAGCGTGCGCCGCTTTTTTCGCTGCCGGCTAAAGGGTGGCAGCCGACAAAGCTTACTCCTTTCGGCAAATCTTTCTTAGCTCTGGACTGAATCAAAACCTTGGTGCTTCCTAAATCAAAAACCACTGCTCCTTTTTTTAAAAAGGGAGAAATTTTTTTAAAATAACTGCAAATAGCTTCTACCGGCAAGCCAAGAACCACTAAATCCGAGTCACAGACCAGTCTAGCTAAATTTTTTTCTACTTTGTCTAAAAAGCCTATTTTTTTAAGTTTACGGAAAGAAGATTCACTACGGGCAAAACCCCAGACCTGTTTTGCGGGAAATTTTTTCTTCAAAGCCATGGCCAAAGAACCGCCCATCAGGCCAACGCCGATTATCGCTATTTTTTTAACTTTTCTAAAACCCATTAAATCTCCCTACCGACCGCTTTAGCTACGGAACTAAGCTCCTTCATCAAGGCGGAAAAATTTTCCGGCAATAACTGCTGCGGCCCATCGCTTAAGGCTTCTTGGGGATTAGGATGAACTTCTATCAAAAGCCCATCGCATCCGGCAGCTACCGCGGCTTTGCTTAAAGGCGAAACTAAACCCCACTTTCCTGCGGCATGAGAAGGGTCAACGATAATCGGAAGGTGAGACAGCATCTTTATTACCGGCACAGCGCTTAAGTCCAAAGTATTACGGGTAAAATCTTCGAAAGTCCTTATTCCCCTTTCGCAAAGGATAACTTCGAAATTACCTTCGGACAAAATATATTCGGCGCTCATCAATAACTCTTTTACGGTAGCGCTTAAGCCGCGCTTTAAGATAACCGGCTTTTTAGTCTGGCCGACTTCCTTTAAAAGATTAAAATTCTGCATGTTGCGGGCTCCAATCTGAAGGATGTCGCTGTATTTTGCCACTAACTCAACATCCCGGGTATCCATGACTTCGGTAACCGTAGCGATAGGCAAAGCATCGGCAACTTTTTTAAGAATTTTTAATCCCCCTTCGCCTAAACCCTGAAAAGTATAAGGAGAACTCCTCGGTTTAAAAGCCCCGCCCCTTAAAATCGAAGCACCGGCTTTTTTAACTTTACGGGCCACTTCAGAAAGCTGTTCCTCTGACTCTATGGCGCAAGGGCCGGCAATCACCGCTATTTTTTTGCCGCCGATTTGGACATCTTTCGAAATCTTGACGACACTGTTTTCTTTTTTAAACTCTCTGGAGACAAGCTTGCAAGGAGCCAAGACCGGCATTACCTTCTCTACGCCGGGAAAAACCTCCAAAGGCTCGAGGCGGATAATATCTTCCGGGCCGATAACACCCACGATAGTCCTCTCTGTGCCTTGAGAAACCATGGCTTTTAAGCCCAATTTCTCAATGCGGGCGATTAAATTTTTAACTTCCTCCTGGCTCGCTCCTTTCTTGAAAACAATAATCATGGCTTACCTCTTTTAGTAGATGGCCAGGCAGGCCTGGCCCCTACATATTCCCTTAAATATTTAATGAATTTTTTATTCTCTTTGCGCAGGCCTACGGTTACACGAAAATATCTGGGCAGGCCCCAGCCTTTAAGTTCGCGGATAATAACTCCTTTGCGCAGTAAATAATTGCACAGTTTCCCTGTATCCTTCTTGAAATCAACCACCACAAAATTAGTCGCGCTCTCGCCAAAAGAAAGGCTGTATTTTTTTAACTCTCGGTAAAGATATCTTTTCTCCCGCTTCACATGGCTGATTATTTTTTTCAAAAAATTTTGATTATCCAAAGCCGCTTCGGCAGCCACCTGGGCAAAGCGGTTAATATTAAAAGGCTCGCGGATTTTATTTAAAATACCGGCTATTTCTTTGCTAGTGATACCATAACCAATACGTAACCCTGCCAAGCCATAAGCTTTAGAAAAGGTTTTGGCGATGATAGTATTGGGCCGCTTTTTTAAAATCTCTAATGATTTAGGAAAATCTTTAGGCGCAAATTCGGCATAAGCCTCGTCAAAGAAAACTAAAACTCCTTTAGGAATCTTGGCTAAAAATCGCCCTACTTCTTTAGCGGTGAGGTAAGTCCCTGTGGGATTATCGGGATTAGCGATAAAAACCACTTTGGTTTTTCTGCTGATTTTTCCGGCCATTCTTTCCAAATCATAGCGTAAATTATTCGCCGGCACCCGCAGGACTTTCGCTCCGGAGATTCTGGCCTGAATCTCATAAATGAGAAAAGTCGGGCAAGAAACAACCACCTCGTCGCCTTTTTCAACAAAAGCCCGCAAAGTTAAAGTAATTAACTCATCTGAGCCATTGCCGAAAACCAACTGTCCGGGATTAATTTTCAGCTTTTTAGCTAGCTTTTTCCTTAAATAAAAAGAGCTGCTTTCCGGGTAACGGTTGATATTTTTAAGTTCAGCATTGATGGCTTTACGGATATAGAAAGGTATAAAAGGGTTCTCATTAGAAGCTAATTTATAGACCTCTCCCAGCCCCAAAGCTCTCTTTACTTCTTCAATGGGTTTACCGGGTTGATAACAATTAACTTTCGCCAATGCCCTGCGATATGTCTGCATATTTTTAAAATCGGGGGTAAGAGCCGAGAATCTTGACAAAGGAGCACCTTCTTCCTAGCTTTTTTAATGCCTTCTGGACAGAAGGAGAGCTGCGATGACCTTGGAAATCCACAAAGAAATAATATTCCCAGGCCTTTTTCTTAGACGGACGCGATTCTATCTTAGTAAGGCTAATGCCTAAGTCTTTAAAAGAAGCTAAAATATCATGCAAAGCCCCTACTCTATCCTTTACCGAAAATAAAATAGAAGTTTTATCTTTCCCCGAAGGCGGACTGTCGTTCCTGGCAATTACCAAAAACCGCGTGTAGTTGTTCGGCGAATCTTCTATCGAAGAAGCGACAACTTTAAGCCCGTAAAGATTAGCCAAAATTTTATTGCCGATACAAGCGGCCAAAGGGTCTTTCTTTGCCTCTTTAGCGGCCTTGGCAGTGGAGTTTACCGGGATAAGTTCTACCCCTTTTAAAAACCGGCCGAGCCATGCCCGACACTGGGCAAATACTTGCGGATTAGAATAGACCTTACGGATACCTTTTAACTTCCTGCCTAAAAGCGCATGGGAAATATTCAAGGTTACTTCGGAACAGATATTCAAGCTCGAATCGAAAAACATATCCAAAGTATAATTGACCGCGCCTTCAGTGGAATTTTCAATGGGAACCACGCCATAATCAGCCTGCATCCTTTCTACGCTGGCGAAAACATCGCTGATGCTTTCTTGCGTAAGGTAATCGGCTTTTTTACCGAATTTTTTAATCGCTGCCAGATGGGTAAAAGTCCCTTGTGGGCCCAAGTAAGCTATTTTAAGATTAGCCCCTTGAGAACGGCAGGCCGATAAAATCTCCCGAAAAATATTTTCGACATCCTCTCCCATCAGAGGGCCACGGCTGATTTTCTTAAGGTTGGCAAGCAAAGCTGCTTCTCTCTCCGGAGAATAGGTCGAAAGTTTTCTCGCCTTCTTCCATAAACCAACCTGAATAACCTGCTTCGCCCGTTGATTAATAAGTTCAACTATCGTTTTGTCAATCTGGTCGATTTTTTTCCGTAATTTTTTTAACTGCATATTTTACCTTCCCTTAATTAAACAACTTCTCGGCTAATTTTAAGGAGTGGAAATGCCCGATATCCATCCAGTGCCCGGATAAACGGTAGCCGAACACTTTGGATTTCTTAGCCAGCCAAGCTATATAACGCCCCGACGCATCAATATTCGGATTCTTAAGCACAAATTCATTTAACAGCCTTAAAGACTGCCTGGGAAAAAAATATATACAGGAAGCAGCTAAGGTTGATGCTGGCTTTTTGGGCTTTTCTTGGAAACTAACAATCCGGAAGTCTTTGTTTAAAACTACTATCCCAAAACGCTTAGCCTCGGATTTCGAACCAACGTCATATAAACCAATCGAACAATGAGGGCTATGTTTTTTTGCGAATTTTAAAAAACCGATTAAATTATCATCGAATAAATTATCGCCGCCTAAAACCAGCCAATCGGCGTTAGTGCTGCGAAAAGCAAATTTCATATCTTTTATTGTCCCCAAGCGGTCCTCGGGGCAGAGCGAACCGTCGTTGAGAATCTTGGCTTTTATCTTAAAACGTTTTTTCCAGCTTAAAAAGTCTTTGTAAAATTTTTTATTCACTACCACCCGTATCTCGTCTACGGGAAATTTTTTTTCTAAAAACTTTATCTTATCAAAAAGAAAATTGATAATCGGCTTTTTGTTTATGGGGATGAGTGACTTAGCCAAATGGTAAGTCAAAGGGTATAACCTTGTTCCGTAACCAGCGGCCAAAACCACAATTTTCATCGTTAAATCATCAAAATGTGGTAAAAATTATCCCCGAGAATCTTTTTCAATTCGTCCTGCAGGTGCTTCTCCACTTCCTTAGCCGTCAAGAGCTTCAGAGCTTCGCAGGCTATGCGCTGGGCATCTTTAAAAGTAACGCTGGCAATCAGCTCTTTTATCTTGGGCATCTGCGGCGCCGACATACTGAATTCATCAAGGCCGATACCCAAAAGCAAAAAGGCAAAAATCGGCTCGCCGGACATCTCGCCGCACATACCTACCCAGATATGATTATCATGGGCGATATCAATAACCTGCTTTATGAGCTTTAACACTGCCGGGTGCCCCGGCTCATAAAGATAAGCGACTTTCTCATTAGCCCGGTCCACGGCTAAAGAATACTGAATCAAGTCATTAGTGCCGATACTGAAAAAATTACTTTCCTTAGCTAACGCATCGGCAGTAAGAGCTGCCGAGGGCACCTCTATCATCGTACCTACGGGAACTTTATCGTCAAAAGGTTTGCCTTCTTTCCTTAATTCTTCCTTGCATTGTTCTAAAATATTTTTTGCTTGGCGCAATTCTTCAATACCGGAAATCATCGGAAACATTATGTTGACGTTTTTTTCAGCCGAAGCCCGAAGCATTGCCCTTAGCTGGGTTTTGAAGATTTCCGGCCGTGCCAGGCAAAACCGGATGGCCCGCCAGCCTAAAAATGGGCTCATCTCTTTGGGGACTTCCGGCCGCGAAAGAAACTTATCGCCGCCAATATCAATAGTCCGGAAAACCACCCCATGTGGCTTAACTTTTTTGGCTACTGTCTGATAAGCCTCAAACTGCTCCTCTTCTGAAGGAAGGTCCCGGCGGCCCAAGAAAATATATTCTGTCCGGTAAAGGCCTATGCCTTCGGCCCCGTATTGTTTAATTAAAGGTATTTCTTCGGGCAACTCGATGTTGGCGGAAATTATTGTCTCCTTCCCCTCTTTTGTCCGCGGCCTTAAAACTTTGGAGATGTGAATCGCTTTAATTTCTTTGCTGTAAAGCGTAGACTTTTTATGGTATTGTTTAAGAATCGTTTCCGTGGGCTGGACAATTACCTCGCCGGAAGAACCGTCAACAATAATTTCATCTCCGGATTTAATGTTTTCGGTGGCAGATTCCACGCCCACCACTGCCGGTATCCTTAAAGTGCGGGCAATAATCGCCGTATGCGAAGTCCGGCCGCCGATATCAGTGACAAAACCTAAAACATTATCTTTAGGCAACGATGCGGTCTGGGAAGGCGCCAAATCATGCGCTACAATCACTACCTTTTCTTTAAGCTCGCTTAAAGGCACGGCCTTTTCTTTTAACATTGTCCGTAAAACTCTGCGGGCAATATCTTCGATATCCACAACTCTTTCGCGCAGATATTCATCGTTAAGCTTTAATAAAGTATCCACATATTTTTTTATGCTTTGAGAAAAGGCAAATTCAACATTGACCTTCTTAGTCTTGATATTTTTGATAACGTCCTCGATCAGTACCCTGTCTTCCAGAACAAGAAAATGAGCCTCGAATATCCGGCCCTGGTCAAAACCGATCTCCTTAGAGATGTTTTTCTGAAGTTCTGAAATTTGGCGGCGGGTTTCAATCAAGGCTTCCTCCAGCCGGTAGATTTCCCGGGAAATCTCTTCGTGAGAAATTTCCCGTTTAGGGACAGAAAGTTCATCCTTGGTCAATACCAGGACAGTCCCTATACCTACTCCTCCCGAAACGCCAATACCTTTTAACTTAATCATTTTCTGCCTCTAAAAATTTTTTAAGTTCGAGCATTGCCTCCTGGGAATCGCAGCCTTCGATAATCAAGTTGACCTGCATCCCCTTGTTAACCCCTAAGCTTAGAATGGCGATTATCGACTTGCCATCGACCACTTCGCCGTTTCTGTCCAGCCGAACCGAAGAATTAAACTTATTAGCCAGTTGCACAAAGATAGTGGCCGGCCGGGCATGTAAACCATGAATCTTCTTTACAATTATTTGTTCTTCCAAACGTTCCATCGACGCTTAAGGTAATTATAGATATGAATAACTTCTTTAGCCACTTTTTCTGAATCGTGGCGTAAATAATTGCTGGAACTTACCACGCTTGCTTCAAAAATACTTATGCCTCTTTTTTTAAAACGCTCCCGGTCAAAAATAACCGGAAAAGATTTTTCCTGCGCGTATTTAACCAGAAGGCGGTGCTCTAAACGCCCCGAATTAACCAAGCAAACATTAATTAAATTTTTCTTGGTATGCGAAATAATAGCATCCAGATGGTCAAACGCGGTGAAACCGTTGGTTTCGCCGTTTTGAGTCATCACATTGCAAATATATAGTTTCATAATATCGCGCTTAGCAATCTCATCACCGATCTGGTTGATTAAAAGATTAGGGAGAATACTGGTAAATAAACTTCCCGGCCCTAAAACTATAATCTCGGCCTCTCGGATAGCTTCCACAGCTTCTGGATTCGGCTTGGCGTCCCCGGGGATGAGGTAAATTTTCTTTATTGACCTGCCTTCATCGGGAATTTTATCTTCCCCCTCTTTAGTTGTCCCGTCGCTATACTCTGCTTTGAGGCGAATCCGGTCAAGGCTTGCAGGTAAAACCCTTCCCCGGATTGCCAAAACGATGCTTGACTCTTCAATCGCATCTTTGAAACTACCGGTTACCTGGGTCATTGCCGTAATGAAAAGGTTCCCGAAACTGTGCCCTTTAATGCCGTCCCCCTCTTCAAAACGGTATTGAAATAGATCCCGCATCATTTGCGGGACTTCGGCTAAAGAAACCAAACAGTTGCGTATATCTCCCGGAGGAAGTATGCCGAACTCTTCGCGCAGCCGGCCGGAAGAACCGCCTTCATCGGCAACCGTAACTATCGCAGTAATATTAGCGGTGTATTCTTTCAAACCCTCCAGAAGCGTCGAAAGCCCCGTGCCTCCGCCGATAGCTACAATTTTGGGCCCTTTGGCTAAGAACCTTTTTTCATAAATTATGTCAATAAGCTCTTTGTTTTTCCCTGGATAAATAACTTCAAAAAAACTCTCAATCAGAGATTTTATGCCGGCAATAAATCCGGAAAAGGAAAAAACGAATAAAATGACGTCAAAAATCCTGAGAAGCGGGTCAGTATCATAGGCAAAACGGATTGCAGAAAAAATTACAAAAAATATGCTTAAAGCTAAAAGAATCACCCAGCGTTTTATCCGCAGCCCCGGATAAAGCCAGCGAATCATTTTTATAAATTTCTTCATATTCTTAAAGGCCTGCCTTTAACCTATGGCCTGCTGCTGCTGGCGCAAAAAAGCAATGACTTCCGATTGCTCTTTTGCGTTTCTTAATCTCTGGACGAGATATTTATCCCGTAACATCCTCGCTAAAAAAGCCAGCATCTTAAGGTGTAGGCCTGCTTCGCTCTGGTTGGAAAGAAGTAAAGCAATTATATTTACCGGCTCCTGGTCCAAAGAATCAAAGTCTATGCCCTCTTTAGAAATAGCCAGGCAAATAATGATATCTTTAACAGAACCGACCCGGGCATGAGGAAAGGCTATGCGATTTCCGATGGCAGTTGAGCCCATTTCTTCCCGTCGGAATATGGCGCGAACTATAGCTGGTTTATCTTTCTTGGTAATTTTTTTCTTATTTACGAGATGGTCGAGCATAAGCGAAATTGCCGCTTTCTTGTTCTTTGCCTTTACATCCAAAATGATGCTCTCGCTATCCAAATAATCTAATACATTCATACTCTTCTCAAAGGTTAACGAAATTAAAACTAACTAAACAGCGGAGGAAGGGAATCGAACCCTCAACCT
>CAZNWL010000043.1:0-6534 GCA_964577045.1 uncultured Planctomycetia bacterium
ATTATGAAAATATTAGAAAAGCAAATATTAGCGGATATTCCGGGGGCAAGGATTGTCCAGATAAAAGTGGAATCTCCGGATATTGCCCGCAAAGCCCAGGCTGGGCAATTCATCGTGCTCATGGTCGCTGGAGAAGGGGAAAGAATTCCTTTGACTATAGTTGATACGGATAAACTCCATGGTATTATTACGATTATTTTCCAGGAAGCAGGGTTTACCACAAAACTTTTAGGAAAGCTAAAAGCAGGAGATTCGCTTTACGCTCTTGCCGGGCCGCTGGGGCATGCTACCGAGATGCGTAAACACGGGAAAGTGATTTTAGTCGGCGGCGGCGTGGGCATCGCCGAAATCTATCCTGTTGCCAAGGCTTTTAAAGAAGCCGGAAATCAAATAACCGTTATTTTAGGCGCTAAGACAAAAGCTCTTTTAATTTTGGAAAACGAGCTAAAAAAAATATCGGATAATTTTTATGTCACCACTGATGACGGCTCATACGGCCGCAAAGGGTTCGTCACCGATAGCTTAAAAGAATTGCTAAATGGCACAAACCTTGTATATGCTGTCGGCCCTATTCCGATGATGCGTAAAGTTTCCGAGACCACTAAGCCTTTTGGCGTAAAAACAATAGTTTCTTTAAATGCTTTGATGGTGGATGCTACTGGTATGTGCGGTTCTTGCCGGGTGAGCGTGGAAGGAGAGACTAAATTCAGTTGTGTCGACGGCCCTGAATTTGATGCCCATGCGGTCGATTGGGAGGAGTTGATAAAAAGAAACAGCATTTACCGGGAGAAAGAACAGCACATTTGTAAATTATCCAAAGTATAATTTCCTTTTATGAATAAACAACCCGTAGAAGTAAAAGAATCAGATGCGACTCAACGGGCGGCTAATTTTGAGGAAGTGGTTTTAGGCTATAACGAAGCAGAGGCACTCCAGGAAGCAGCCCGCTGCCTGCAGTGTAAAAAGCCGACCTGCATCGAAGGCTGCCCGGTGGGGATAGATATAAAAACATTTATTTATAAAATAACCCGCAAAGATTACGCTGGAGCATACTCGACTATTCTGGAAACTAATAATTTTCCTTCTATGTGCGGGAGGGTATGCCCCGCAGAATATCAATGCAGCCGCGCCTGCGTCTTGACTAAGAAAGGAGAGCCTTTTGCTTCGCCTGAAGCCATACAGATTCATTTTCTGGAGCGCTTTGCGGGCGACTATGGTATCCGTAACGTTCGCGGCAGGCGCCTTACTGCCGATAGCCGGTTTAAAAACAAAAAGGTCGCGGTGGTGGGTTCTGGCCCGGCGGGGTTATGTTGTGCCGGAGAATTGGCGCGCGCCGGCATAAAAGTACTTATGTTTGAAAGTTTGCATAGGCTTGGAGGGGTGCTTTGTTACGGAATTCCGCCGTTTCGGCTGCCGCGTGATATCCTTGATTACGAGATAGATTCTCTCAAAGCTATGGGCGTAGAGTTTGTTACGAACTTTATCGTAGGCAAGAACAAAAATTTAGATGAGCTATTAGCCGAAGGTTATTCGGCGGTTTTTTTAGGTTTGGGTGCGGGTATACCGTCATTTCTTGGCATCAGGGGCGAGAATTTATGCAATATCTATTCTGCCAATGAGTTTTTGACCAGAGTCAATTTGATGTCTGCTTACAAATATCCGCAGGCGCATACGCCGGTCAACACCGGTAGGCATGTCGTTGTTATTGGCGGCGGAAACACGGCCATGGATGCGGCGAGAGTCGCTTTACGCCTGCAAAAAATGAACGGATTGCCTGCCGACACGACTATTCTCTACCGGCGTACCGAAGTAGAAATGCCGGCGAGGCGCCTGGAAATTGAGCATGCCAAGGAAGAAGGCGTGAAATTTAAACTTTTGGTGAAACCCGAAGAGTTTTTCGGCGATGAAAACGGCTTTGTCAAGAAGTTGCGTTGTTTAGAATGTAAGCTTGGCGAGCCTGATTCTTCGGGGAGAAGAAGGCCGGTAGAAATTCCCGGCAGTGATTTTGAAGTCGAAAGCGATGTGGCTGTTATAGCTGTGGGGCTTAAGGCAAATCAGCTCTTAACAAAAGTTACGCCTAATTTAAAAGTAGATAAGTATGGCGATGTTACTGTTGACCCTCAAACTATGGAAACTTCCATACCAAATGTGTTTGCAGGGGGAGATATCGTGGGAGGCGAAGGTACGGTAATTGAAGCGATGGGAATGGCAAAAAAAGCCGCGCAGGCAATTATCGAAAGGTTGCGGCGCAGCTAGACCTATGTGCTTTGCTCAATGTTAGAGCAGAGTTAAAAGACAAGGTAAGTCAAAGGAGGTACGATGTCCAAGAAAGTTGAGGAATTTATGAAGGAGGTAACGGAGAAGAATCCCGGTGAAGCAGAATTCCATCAGGCAGTGAAAGAAGTAGTTGAGGCAGTTATGTCTTTTGTAGAGAAAAATCCCAAATACGAAGATGCCAAAATTCTTGAACGGATGGTAGAGCCGGAACGGGTAATTATGTTTCGTGTTCCTTGGCTTGACGATAAAGGCCAAATTCAGATTAACAGGGGCTATCGTATTCAGATGAATAGCGCAATTGGCCCCTACAAGGGAGGCTTGCGTTTTCACCCCAGCGTTAATCTGGGAATCTTAAAATTCTTGGCGTTTGAGCAGGTATTCAAAAACAGCTTGACTACGCTTCCTATGGGCGGCGCAAAAGGCGGCTCGGACTTTGACCCCAAAGGAAAGTCGGACAACGAAGTGATGCGGTTCTGCCAGAGTTTTATGAATGAACTTTTCCGGCATATTGGGCCTGACACCGATGTTCCCGCCGGCGATATCGGCGTAGGTGGGCGTGAGATTGGTTACCTGTACGGCCAATACAAGAAACTGCGCAATGAATTTACCGGAGTGCTTACCGGCAAAGGCTTAAGCTGGGGTGGAAGCTTAATCCGTCCAGAAGCTACCGGCTATGGTTGCGTGTATTTTGTGCAGGAGATGCTTAAGACCCGGGGCGAGTCAATAAAAGGTAAGGTATGCGCCGTTTCCGGTTCCGGCAATGTTGCACAGTATACGGTCGAAAAGCTTCTGGATTTAGGAGCAAAAGTGGTGACAGTTTCAGATTCCAACGGGTTTATCTATGATAAGGATGGCATTGACGGTAAGGAATTAAAATGCGTAATGGATCTTAAGAATAAACGCCGCGGCCGCATTAAAGAATGTGCCAAAGAATTTAACTGCAAATATTTTGAAAATCAGAAACCATGGCAGATCAAGTGCGATATAGCCTTTCCTTCGGCGACGCAGAATGAGATTAATGAGGCTGACGCAAAGGCCTTGGTGAAAAATGGCTGTATGGCTATCGGCGAAGGCGCTAATATGCCTTCCGCGCCCGAAGCGATTAAGGTATTTCAAAAAGCTAAAATCCTATATGCTCCCGGTAAAGCCGCTAACGCAGGAGGAGTATCCACATCGGGCCTTGAGATGAGCCAGAACAGCATGCGCCTTTCCTGGAGCCGGAGAGAAGTAGACGAGAAGTTGCACGGGATTATGATTGCTATCCACGAGCAGTGTGTTAAATACGGCAAAGAAGGCAAATGTATTGATTATGTCAAAGGAGCCAACATCGCAGGATTTGTCAAAGTAGCCGACGCTATGCTGGCTCAAGGTTTAGTATGATTGCCTAAATTATCGGCAGGCATTATTAAAATGCCTGCATTGTCTTTATAAATTTTCTTGACAAGAATAGCCGGGTGTGATATAGATTAAACGAATGGGCACAAAGTGAGTGCCAGGGCTTTAAGACAAAGGCGTAAAAAAGTTACGCCTTTTTTCTTTTTAAGCCTTTTTCAAAGTTAGAAAAAACGGATAAAGACGTCCTCGCAATGGCAGGGAAAGCCATAGGGGACGTTTTCTATTTTTAGGGAACAGTGGCGTTCTATGCCGAAAGGGTATGGAACGCCTTTTCTATTTTATAGACATGGAACCGGAGGGATATGGGGCAGTTGATATATGAGGAACAAATCAGGGCGTTATCCAAGATAAGTAAGGCGATTATTTCCGACCTATATCTGGAAGATATACTCCGGCTCATTGTTACTATAACCGCTGAAGCTATGGGGTCGAAAATCTGTTCGCTGATGCTCATCGATGAGAAAAAAAAGGAACTTGTTGTTCGCGCCACCCAAAGTATAAGCGAAGCCTATAACAAAAAACCGCCATTAAAAATTTCCGAAGGAATTGCCGGCAGGGTAATAAAAGAAAATAAGCCGGTTGTAGTCGAAGACGTGACTAAGGAAAAGGAGTACAAGCATAAGGATATAGCGTTGAAAGAAGGGTTAAAGTCATTGTTATGCGTTCCTATGGCAGTCAAAGGTAGAGTCATAGGTGTCATCAATTGCTACACTTCGAAATTACATCGTTTCAGCGAAACCGAAACCAACCTTCTGACTTCAATTGCTAACCAGGCGGCTGTGGCCATAGAGAATGCCGAGCTGGTTATAAAAAGCCGATTGATCCAGGAAGAACTTGATACGCGCAAGCGTCTTGAACGCGCAAAGGGTATTTTAATGCGGAAGGAGCACATTACTGAAGAGGAAGCATATTTGCGTTTACAAAAATACAGTATGGATAAACGTAAAAGCATGCGTGAGGTCGCCGAAGCAATCATCTTAATGGAAGAAATTACTAAATAAATATAAAGGGCTTTTGTGATATTGCCGGCAAAGTAGGCGCTGGTAATAAGGCGAAGGCATAGCTAGCTGTTGTGGTCAAAGTATGACCGCACGGAAAGGAGAGTGGGTTATGAATTTGGGAAGGCAAAACGCCAACGACGCGACCAGGACGTTTAACCGTTCAAAGGATGTCGTGCCTGGTTCGGGTATTTGCTCGCGGTGCATTGACGGCTGTAAGGGTAATTGTGAAGTTTTCAAGGCGACTTTTCGCGGCCGCGAGGTCATTTATCCGGGCCCATTTGGGGAAGTTACTGCGGGTGCCGATAAGAACTATCCCGTCGATTATTCTCACCTCAATATACAAGGGTATGCTGAAGGCGCCAAGGGGCTACCTAAGGGTGTAGAAGCCGGGCCGGACACGACAAAATTTCCCAACGTCGATACCGAGACAGAATACGGATGGGATACCAAGGTGAAAATGCGCTTACCTATTTTTACTGGCGCTTTAGGCTCAACCGAGATAGCCCGTAAAAACTGGGAGCATTTTGCCATTGGCGCAGCCATATCCGGGGTTACGCTCGTTTGCGGCGAGAATGTATGCGGTATTGATCCGGAACTTGAGCTTGATAGTAAAGGCAAAATAAAGAAATCTCCCGAGATGGACCGGCGTATAGAAACATATAAGCGGTTTCACCAGAATTACGGAGAAATTTTAGTACAGATGAACGTGGAAGATACCCGTTTAGGGGTAGCCGAGTATGTACGTAAACGCCACCAGCTGGAAACCATAGAGCTTAAGTGGGGCCAAGGTGCCAAGTGTATCGGCGGCGAGATTAAAGTTAAGAATCTAGACAGAGCTCTGGAATTGCAGAAACGCGGCTATATTGTTACTCCTGACCCCGCATCGCATGCTAACAAAGAAGCGTTCAAAGACGGCGCGATTAAAGAATTTGAACGGCATTCACGTTTAGGATTCGTGAGCGAAGAATCATTTTTAGCGGAAATCAAGCGCTTAAGAGAGCTGGGTTTTAAGCGCATTACCTTAAAGACCGGCGCCTACTCTATGAAAGAGTTGGCCATGGCCTTACGTTACGCGTCGCTGGCGCATATCGATTTATTGACTATTGACGGAGCTTCTGGCGGAACCGGCATGAGCCCCTGGAGGATGATGGAAGAGTGGGGGATTCCTACTTTTTATCTCGAGGCTTTGACTTATGAATTCTGTGAAAAACTGCACAAACAGCAGGGTATACGGGTTCCGGATATTGCTTTTGCCGGAGGCTTTTCCAACGAAGACCATGTGTTTAAAGTGCTGGCTATGGGCGCTCCCTATATCAAGGCTGTCTGTATGGGCAGGGCGCTGATGATACCGGGTATGGTAGGAAAAAACATAGCCTTATGGCTTAAAAATGGCCAGCTTCCTCCGACAGTATCAGAATTCGGCAAAACCGAAAAAGAAATTTTCGTATATTACGGAGAATTAGCTGACATCTATGGCAAAGAAATGAAGAATATTCCGCTGGGTGCAATAGGCATCTATTCATTCAGCCAGAAAATTAAAGTGGGATTGCAGCAGCTTATGGCGGGCAGCAGAAATTTTAGAATCAATACAATTTCCAGGGCGGACCTTATGGCTTTGACTGAAGAGGCAGTCAAGATAAGCGGTATAGCCTATGTGATGGACGCTTATCGCAAGGAAGCAGAGGCTGTGCTTAATGGTAAGTCCAATAGTAAAGTCCGTAACAACAAGCATGCTTCTCGGCTCCGCAAGCCGGTTACGGTTTAATCAAAAAAGAGGTGAAGATATGAAACGGACCGGATTATGCGAAACATGCGAATTTGGCAAGCACTGCGTATTAAACGATGCAGCGTTTGTTTGTGA
>CAZNWL010000043.1:6634-8208 GCA_964577045.1 uncultured Planctomycetia bacterium
ACGAATTTACTTTTTTCGGTTTCCATAATCGCTTCAAAGAGATTACCCGGAAGAGGAGTTAAGCCACGGCGTTCTCTTTCTTCCATGGCCATATGGTAGATGTTAGGTTCAACCGCTTGCGGTATTTCATATTTATTTTCTATTCCTTCCAGCCCCGCAGCCAGCATTACCGCGAAAGCTAAATAGGGGTTACAGGCCGGATCCGGGCAGCGCAGTTCAACCCGCGTAGCTTTTTCATTACCCACCCGGTATAAAGGAACTCTTAAAAGGGCGGTCCGGTTTCTTTGTGCCCAGGAAGCATAGACCGGCGCTTCATAACCGACTACTAATCTTTTGTAGGAATTAACCCATTGCGCAGTTAGGGAAGATATTTCCCGCGCATGCTTGAGCTGGCCGGCAATAAAGCCTTTGGCAATATCGGAAAGATGGTGTTTATCTTTTTTATCAAAAAAAGCATTATGCTTGCCTTTAAAGAGCGATTGATGCACGTGCATACCTGAACCGTTGACGCCGAACAAAGGCTTAGGCATAAAAGTAGCGTAAATCCCGCTTTGCTGGGCAACTTCTTTGATTACGTATTTGGAAGTGATTACGCTATCGGCCATAGTCAGGGCATTGTTATACTTAAGGTCTATTTCGTGCTGTGAAGGAGCGACTTCATGATGGGTGGTTTCCATTTCAATTCCCATTTCTTCCAGAGTCCTTACGGTTCTATTGCGTAAAACATCGGCTAAATCATTAGGGATAAGCTCAAAATATGAGCCTTCGTCGATTATCTGGGGATTTTTATCGGATTTAAAGTAGAAATATTCGATTTCCGGCCCGACATTAAAGATAAGGCCTAATTTTTGAGCCCTAGCCATTGCGCGTTTCAAAACATAACGGCTGTCTCCGGCATAAGGAGTGAAGTCAGGATTGAGAATATCGCAGAACATCCTGGCGATTGGGCTGTCTTTAACAGTCCAAGGAAGTATTCTGAAGGTGAAAGGGTCAGGCAAAGCGAGAATATCCGATTCTTGAGCTTCGGCAAAGCCAGTGACTGAAGAACCATCAAAGCCTTTTCCGTGCTCCAAAGCATCTTTTAATTCTCTGGGGGTGATGGAGACGCATTTTAAAATCCCCAAGATATCCACGAACCAGAGTTGGATAGTTTTTATACTGTCCTTATGGACTTTTTCTAAAATTTTCTTAATGCTCTCTTTTTTAGATTTTTTATCCAGAGAAATTCCCATTTCAATAGACGTTCCTTTGTTCTCCAGAGCCGGCTCTTGCGGCAGCTGGTCCCGCGGGATGATGTAACGTTTGCCTACTCTTTCGGCATAGAGTGAACCGGCTTTGATTCTTTCAATCACGGCTTGGCGCGAGAGATTCAAAATTTTGGCCGCTTCTGTAGGGGTTATATACTCTTTTCCCATGGAAATCCTCCTTATTTTTTAACATTTATACTCTTTTTACCATTAATACATTACAATTGTAAAACATTATTTGACAATTGTCAAGTATTTTTTATAAATATTTTTACTCTGAAAAAAACCGCAAAAATTTTTTTAAAAAGCCCTTGACAAGCAGTAAAT
>CAZNWL010000044.1:0-8167 GCA_964577045.1 uncultured Planctomycetia bacterium
CCAATTGGCTGTTAAATACTGTGATAAAGCAATTCAATTAGGAGAAAAAGGACAACCACAGTTCTTGGAAGCGATAGAAAAGGCAAGGGGCCTTTACTGAAAGATTTTTTGAGATTTCTGTTGTTTTTATCTAGATATTTGCTATAATATATTCTAAAGATTATTTTAAATTAAGGAGGCGAGAAATATGTTTAAAAAACTCATCACAGGTTTAGTAGTATTCTCTTTTATTTTTTTAGGCAGGAGTTTTGCCGCTGTAGAAAGTATTAAGGTAAGCGGAGATTTAAACTCCGAGTACATTGTCAGAGACCTGGCTTTAGGGGAAAGTACTTATGATAATGATGATGAACTTTTTATCTCGCAGATTCGTCTGCGTTTTGACGCAGACCTCACCGAAGGCGTAAGCGGAGTAATCCGGTTAATCTCTGAACGCGGCTGGGGCGAAGATAACTCTGCTGACGTAAACCACGCAGACGATATCGAACTTAGCTGGGCTTATTTAGAAATAAAAGAGTTTTTCACCGAGCCTCTAACCGTGATTATTGGTAGGCAGGACTTGCGTTACGGAAACGGCCTGATTGTCGGAAATCCAGACACTAACCAGGGAAAATTAGCTTCTGGTACAAGCGTCCCTACCGGCCTTCCGACAATTGTTCAGGACCTTTCCTTAAATAAGGCTTTTGACGCTATCCGGGCGATTTTAGACCTTTCGCCTTGGACTATTGATTTGGTGCTGGCCCAAGTAGACGAAGGCACGACCAGCGACCGCCGCGACGATGAAATGCTTTACGGAATAAATGCCGCTTACAGTATGGGCGAGCACGGCGAAGTGTCGGAAATTTACTTTTTCGGCGCAGATAGCACCCCGCAATCCAGCACAACCGATGCCAAAGACAACGTTTATGCGGTTGGCGGCCGGACTTTCTTGCACTTAAGCGAAAAAATAAGCGTAGGGGGAGAATCCGCTTTTCAATTCGGCGACCATATCGTTACTGCCGGAAGCGCCCATAGCAGAATCCGGGCTTGGGCCGGCCAGTTTATTTCCCAGTATAGGTTTAAAAATGACTATGATGCCAAGATTAATTTGAGTTATACTTATACTTCAGGCGATAACCCCAATAGTGATAGCTATGAGGCATGGAATTCTATGTGGGAAGACCAGAGCCCGGCGGAACTGTTTAACTTGTTATTGAACAACAGCGGCCGCAAGGTGCTTACTGTTTCCGGCACCATGATGCCCAGGGAAGACCTGACTTTAGGCCTTATCTATGCAAAGGGTTGGTTAAGCAAGAGGTTCAGCGGCCCGGCGATATTGAACACCATGGGCCCGATTGCCGGCAGGGTTTTTTATATTGAGGACGATAAAAGAGATTTGGGCGATGAACTGGATATTTATGGCCTTTACGATTACACCGAAGATGTGCAGTTAAAGCTTTCCCTTGCTTGGATGAAGCCGGGAGCAGTTTTTAACGAGCGTAACAACAATTACGTCTATTCAGTCCGCACCGGCGTAAATATTGATTTTTAATTTTGAAAATATTTTTTTCTGCCAACAGTTTCGGCCTCGCTGCTGTGAAGGGGAATTTACTTGAGTCCAGCGGCGGAGGAAACTGGCTGGCAGATGCGTTCGAAATTTAGGGCATAAAGTAGATATTGAGACAGAGCCCGTTCCTTCTTCAAGGTACGATTTTCTCACCCAATTTTCCTCCAAATGCAATCTGCGGTCTTTAAACACCCCGGTTATTCCGATTATGTGCTGGGAATGGTCTTGCGTTGACCATAAGCGTTTTTTATCTTTGAAACATCATACAGACGGATTCTTAGGCATATCTAACTTTGTGCGTCAGGCTTATGTAAAAGCCGGCTATCCGCAAAGTAGGAGCCGGGCAATTCCTTTAGGGGTTGAGCCGGAAATCTTTAAACCCGGCCTGCCTAAGTTGAATTTACCCACCAGCAAAACTTTTAAATTTTTCTCTTTCTGCCACGACCAGTCAGAGATACTTCTTTCCGCTTTCATAGAAGAGTTTAGCCGCAATGACGACGTTTGCTTAGTGATGAAAGAAAGGAAAAGCCATCCTTTTTTCCAAAAAGCCGTGGATTTAGCTAAAGAACTGGCAAAAATGAAAGATAACCCTCCGGAAATATTATTTCTGGATGAGGATTTAACTAACCGTCAGTTAGCCCAGCTTTACTGCAGCATTGATTGTGTAGTAGCCAAAGCTTTGCGTTCCAGCGGCTGGGGGATGATGCTTACTGAAGCGATGGCCTGCAAAGTGCCGGTTGTTTGCGTAAATTACAGCGGTTGCAGTGATTTCGTTACCCCGGACAATGCTTTTTAGTTGATTATAAATTAATAGAAGCCAAACACCTGCCGGGGAAGTTTAAAGAACCGCCATATTGGGCAGAGCCCGATAAAAAGCATCTTAGGAATTTATTGCGTTATATCGCAGAGCATCCCGAAGAAAGAGCCGTTAAAGCCCAAAACGGCTATCAGGATGCGGTTAACAAATTTACCTGGGAAATTTCTGCGCGAAAGACGATTAAAGCAGTTGAGGAAATATTGGAAGATATCCCAGCCCAGCCTTTACGGCTGATTAAAAGGTATCTTTAGCCTGCCTGAATTTTCCGCAAAGAGAATACTAATTTATTGCCTTTGGCATAATTTTGAGTATAATATATTAATATTCACAATTGTTCAAAGAGGAGAGAAGGATGGATGGGCCAGTTTTTTCCGAGGAGGAAATCAGAGATGGTGCGCCGTTCGCCGCGCTTTCTTACATATTGATTTTTTGGATTATAGTTTTTATTTTTCGGCGGGATAATGGGTTTGCGCGCCTCCATGCCCGCCAGGGGATAGTCATTTCAGTAAGTATGTTGGGAAGTCTAGCCTTTATGGCGGTTCCGGTAATCGGGACAATTTGCGGAATTTTGGCTTTGATTTTAGTAGTTGCTTCTTTATACGGCATTTTTCTTTCACTTACGGGAAGGACGGATAGGATTTATTTAATTAGCGATATCGCTGAAAAGATGGTGATTTAAATGCAGAAAACAATTGCTATTAAAAAAATTAGCCCGGCAGTCAAAAAAGCAGCTACAACTTTCGACGATGACTTTGTTCGTAGCGATACCTGGCGGATTTTCCGGATAATGAGCGAGTTCGTCGACGGATTTGAAGACCTTTCTACAATTAAACGCGGGGTAACTATCTTTGGTTCAAAGAGCCTTTCTAGAAATCATCCTTATTACAAATGCGCGTGCAGCACGGCTTATCTTTTGGCAAAAAACGGCTACAGCATTATTACCGGCGCCGGTTCTGGCATAATGGAGGCAGCCAATAAAGGCGCAAACAAAGCCAAGGGAGTTTCGGTCGGGTTAAATATTCTTATTCCTAAAAAACAGGTGCCCAATCCTTACATAAATTATCTTATGGAGTTCCGTTATTTTTTTGTGCGCAAAGTCATGTTTACTAAATATTCTTACGCGACGGTGGTTTTCCCCGGCGGTTTCGGCACCATGGATGAGCTTTTTGAGACTTTGAGCTTGATTCAAGCGCAGAGGATTTCTTCCATACCGGTGATTTTAGTTTTTGAAGACTATTGGCGGGATATTATCAAATGGTTTAATGAGCGTTTGGTTAAAGAAGGCGCTATCGAACGCAAAGACCTGAAAATTTTTAAGATAGTTAACTCTCCAGCCGAAGTTCTTTCGGCGATTAAAGGCTTCTATAAAGGCTCAAAAGGCTGGAAATGACTATGAAAGGCTTTGTGCGGGTTTGGGACGAATTAGACTTAAAAGACATAGAGCAAAGCCTGATTGTGGTGGGCGAACTTTCCAGCGAATGCTACAGCTGCCATAAGGTAGGCATTGACTTAAAAGCCAAAAACTGCCCGGATTGTAAAGCTTTTTTTAAATATATGGGTTTTCGGCGCAAAGCCCAGCCGCATTTCCTCAAACGCATCAAAGAAGAGCAGCCCAGGCTCATTTTAATTGATTTTGACGATTTTAAAAGGGCCCTAGGCATGCGCGACGCCCGCAAACTTCTGGATATCTAGCCTATTCACAAATCGCTGATTTTACGCTACAATAGTATATTAGTATGTGGTATTGGTTTTTTAAATACCTTTTCCTGATTGTGCTTAGAATATTCTTCAGGTTCAAAATCGAAGGGTTGCCTAACCTGCCAAAAAATTCCAATTTTATCGTCGTAGCTAACCATGTAAGCTATCTTGATCCGATATGTATTATGGCCGGTTCTCCGCGCCGGATACACTGTATTGTCGCCAGATACCTTTATGATATTTTTATAGTCGGGTGGTTTTTGAAAAGCATTGGCACCATTCCTTCCGGCCGTTCTTCGACTAAAGCCTTAGAATTTTTGATGCAGAATAAAAATGTCGGCGTATTCCCGGAAGGTAAAATCAGCCCCAATGGCGAGCTGGGTGATTTTAAAAGAGGAGCCGCGCTTTTAGCCAAAAAAACCGGAAGGCCGGTAGTGCCTTGCGCAGTTTTAGGCTCTTTCGAAGCTTTGCCCTGGGGGGCTAGATGGGTAAAGTTATTTACCCCGCTGAAAATAAAATTCGGCAAGCCCATTTATCTTTTGAAAGAATTTGATGATGAGATAGATGATTTGTATATGCGGGAGGGTATTTTTAAAATCAGGAATGAAGTAAAGGAGTTGTTAAATGAGCAGTAAAGATTTGGTAAGGATAAAGGTTTCCAAAGTTATACCGGCAGACGTTTCGAAAATATTTCACTTCTTGACCGAAGTCGATGAATTTCCTGTGTATGTGCCTTCGGTCAAAGAAGCAAAGGTGCTTGAGCGCTGGCAGAACAGGATGAAGACTCGGTGGCTGGTGCAAGTCGACCATTTGCCGATTAGTTGGGTAGAGGAGGATATAGTTGATTTTAAAAAGAACACCATCCATTTTAAGGCGGTGGAGGGCGACTTGCAGGATTTTAAAGGCCAATGGAAATTTAAACCCGTTTCCGAAGGGACTTTAGTCACGGCGTCCGCAAGTATTAGCATCGATATTCCGGCAATCACGGATTTCGCCAAGGGCTATG
The DNA here is from genome assembly GCA_964577045.1 of uncultured Planctomycetia bacterium. Taxonomy (GTDB): domain Bacteria; phylum Omnitrophota; class Gorgyraeia; order Duberdicusellales; family 4484-171; genus JAHKAJ01. Next base: position 5,065 of record CAZNWL010000044.1, read on the forward strand.
TAGAAAAAACCATGACTAAAAATTTTGAGGCCATATTAAACGCCGTAGAATCCCGGATAATTTCCTTGAAATATAAAACTGCCAAAAGTTCTACTTTTGAAAATATCGGCGGTTTTGGGATTATCGGCCACCTCTATAATTTTTTTCACCTGGAAAGATGCCTGGAGATGCTTAATCCCGCCTTTAAGATGCCTTCTCGGGAATTCTTGGGGCAGCTTTTCAACGTTACCCCTTCGTTTAAGCTTTACGATATCTTAAATTTTAAATCCAAGACCGGCGCCAGCGCAAACGGCTGTTTTATCGTGGCGACTTTTATCCCGGATTTAATCGAGAAAGACGTCTGGGCGATATTTTCCAAGGTAGTGAAAGCCTGCCGCATTGCCGAAGAACACGGCATGGGCATAGTCACTTTAGGCGGCTTTACTTCCATAGTCGCGGAAAGAATCGGCCAGGCGATGAATGAGATGGTGGATATCCCGGTTACTACCGGAAACACTTTTACCGCGGCCATGGCTTTGGAAGGCGTTTACAAAGCCACAGGTTATTTAGGATTAGACCTGGGAGCGCTTAAGGCAACCATCATCGGCGGAACCGGAGACATCGGAAGCGCCTGCGCGCGTGTTCTAACCGAGAAAGCCGCGCAAGTAACTATAACCGGCCGCACCAAAAGCAATCTCAAAAAAATGTATAAAGAGCTGGCTAAGAAACGTAAAGCCAAAATAATAGCCACTACCAACAATCAAGCTGCGATAAGAGAAGCTGATATCATCATTGCCTGCGCCAGCGCTACTGCCTCGATACTTTCGATAGATTGGTTTAAGCCGGGAGCGATAATCTGCGATGTGGGCTATCCCAAGAATATTTCTTATACGCCGACTAAACGCGACGATATCCTTATCTTTTCCGGCGGCTTAGCCCAGAGCCCTACCCCGCTGGTTCTACCCATTGATTTAGGCCTGCCCAGCCCAGATTCTATTTACGGCTGTTTTGCCGAGGCGGTTATTTTATCTTTAGAGGGGCGTTATGAAAATTTCAGTTTTGGCCGGGGTAATATCACTCCGGATAAAGTTGAAGAAATAAGAAAGATGGGCCAGAAGCACGGCTTTGAAGTATCAAAGTTCTGGTGGGGCGATAAACCGATGAACGATTCAGCTATTGCCAGCTTAAAAGAAAGAATAAAAGGCGCCAAGAATGTTTTTGCCGTAAGGTAAATTCATGAAAGTTCTTGTTACCGGGGCAGATGGATTTTTAGGGCAGAATTTGCTTAAACAGCTTATTGCGGCCGGGCACGAGGTCAAAGCTTTAATCCATAATCCTAGAAATTCCGGCATTTTAGATAGTTTCGAAGTCGAGAAATGCTTTGGCGATATCCTTGACCTTGCCGCAATGGAAAAAGCAGCCCGTGGCGCAGAAGTGGTATTACATCTGGCTTCGCTGTATAAATTTTATCCCTGGTGGCAGAAGAAGGCGCCTGAAATTTATCGGATTAATGTAGGCGGCACAAAAAATATTTTAGCTGCGGCGAGAATTAACAAGGTGAAGCGTTTTATTTTTACCAGTAGCGTCGCGGCAATCGGCAAAAACCCTGACGGAAAGCCCAGCAACGAAGATACCAAATTCAACCTTTGGAAAAAATCCAGCCACTATGCCCGTTCCAAAGTTTTAGCCGAACAGGAAGTTTTAAACTTTGTTAAGGAGGGCTTTCCGGCGCTGATTCTCAACCCCGCGGCTTTAATCGGAGGAGGCGACCGCAAGCCCACGCCCACCGGACAGATGGTCGTGGATTTTCTAAACCGTCGCTACCCAGCCTGTTTTAACGCGGTCATCTCCTTGGCCGATGTGGATGATGTGGCTAGAGGGCATCTTCAGGCTTTGGAAAAAGGAAGAATCGGCGAACGTTACATACTTTGCAATAACCGGGCTTACGAGTTAAAGGAGTTGTTCAGCATCCTGGAGCAGATATCGGGAGTTCCTGCGCCGAAATTAAAAGTTCCTTATCCTTTTTTAATCAGCTATCTTTATTTTGACGAAGCGCTTTCTTATCTTTTTAAAAAGCAGCCGCTATTTTCCACCCGGACCGTAGAATTCTGCCGCAGTTCGATTGTTTTTGATAATAGCAAGGCTGCCAGAGAGTTAGGATATACTACTACGCCGCTCATTACCACTTTAGCTAAGGCGGTTAATTGGTATAAGGATAATGGCTATATCAAAAAAGGAGCCAGATATTAAAGAAATCCGGCCAGTGCTTATTGCTTACCCTTCTATCTATTCTTTGTTAATGCTCAACTATTGGGTAGCTAAGAGAAAAATCAAGTTTGCCGGGATAATCCTTTCCCAGTCGCATATAACCATGAAAGGAATAAAGTTTTCCTTTTTGGAGTCGTTTTATATTCTTTGTAAAAAAAGCGGCTTAAGCTATGCCCTTTATATGTTTTTCATCATCAAGGGCTCGATTTTAGTGATTACGGTTTGGAACTTCATTACCCGCCTCAAAGGCGAACCGCTTAGGCTCAAAACCTTTAACCGCATAGCCAAAGAAGCGCACATACCTTTACTTAAAGCCAAAAATATCAACAGCCTCCAGGCAGTTAATTTAATGAAAGCCGTAGGGGCGAACGTTATTGTCTCCGGATACAACAACCAGATTTTGCGTTACCGCATTTGCAAAGAGTTCGCGCTTCGGGGCATAAATATCCACAACGCTTACCTGCCGGATTTCGGCGGGCTGGATGCGGCCTTCGAAACTATTTATGAGGAGGTAGCTAAAAGCGGCGCCACTATACACTATATCGATAAAGGGGTGGATACCGGAAGAATTATCAGCCAGGAACGAATCGCGGTTAAACCCGATGACACGGTTTTCAGTTTAAATATCCATCAGTGGCTCAAAGGAGCAGAGCTTTTACCGGCAGTGTTTAAAATCATCGCCGAAGGAGAGGTAGAAACTAAAAAACAGGATTCAAGCCAGGTAAAATACCCTTACCGCTCGTTTCCCGACAAAAAACGGGTAAAAGAAATAATTAAAAGAGGCCGCCGGATAATTTTACTGCGCGATATCTTAAGGCCCAATCCTTACGTTTGCCAGATTTTTAAATAATTATGT
>CAZNWL010000045.1:0-8116 GCA_964577045.1 uncultured Planctomycetia bacterium
GCATTAAAGGAGGAAACAATGGCTGAAGTAAAAATTAATAAAAACGAAGATTTCGAAAGAGCCTTGAGAGGCTTCCGGGCTCAATGCAAGAAAGAAGGGATTGTTAAGAAATTCAGAGAACGCCAATATTTTATCAAACCCTCTGAACGGCGCAGGAGCAAAAAGAAAAGATAACTAAAAACAGAGGCCGCTAAAAGGGCAATTCTGGCACTTACGTTCCTCTTTTTCCGATAAAAAGGAAACATCCGGATTAAATAACTCGCCTAAGACAACCTCTAAACTTTTTAAACAGACTCCTATCAACTCCTCTCTCTGGGGATAATCAGCTTCGGAAATAAACGGTTTACGTTCAAGAGTGCGTAAATTATACGTCTCGGCATTTAAGTTCTTTCCGGGAAATTCCCGGGAAATAAAATAATAATAGATTGGCAGCTGAAATGATTTTATATTTTCTTTTATCGACTCTCTGGCCTCATCCATGTTTTTAAGGCTTTTGAAGTTTCTAGGCATGATGTCGGCGCCGCCGGTCTTATAGTCGATAATTAAAATAGTTGAATCCTCTAACTCATCGATACGGTCTACAGTATAATTAAAATTTAAAACATAACGGCCCAAATTCATAGCGTTTGTGCGTTTTTGTTCCAAGCCGATTATCCTTTTTACCGGGCGCTCCTTTTCTTGCTCCAAAAAACGCTTCAGGCGGTTTTGGATGATGCCCTTTAAGAGAAAAGAGTCGGATTTCATCCTCGCAGCCAGTTCGTTTTCAAACTTCTTGTCCATTTTGTTAAAAAAATATTTAATAAACTTATCATCGATCAAGGGTTTACGGCCGATAAAATTACCAAAAGTTTCCTCTAAAATCTGGTGGATGAAATTACCGATATGCGCGCTTTGCGGCTCATCCAAAAGGTCCTCCTTCTCTTTTAAGCCTAAAACATATTGATAGTAAAACCTTAAGGGGCACTGTAAATAAGTGTTAATCCGGCTGGCAGAATAAGTCTCCCCCTTCAGCATTTCTATTACCTGCGGCGTCTTTTTAACTTCTGTCTTACGAAAAGTTGTTTCCAGAGAAAATGAGCCAACCAAAACTTCCGGAGTTGAATAGGTTGGTTCTTCCTTTTGGATTTCCCAGAAAATCTCTTCCAGTAACCTGCTCCGCTCCTTAGCCGCGCTTTTCTCATAAATCAAATAGGCATTACGGCTGGAATTAATCAAAGAGCTGAATTGATATCTTTGGATTTCCTCCTCTTTTTCTAGGCGGTTTAATCCCAAACTCAACATAACCTCGCGGGGAATCAATGGTTCATAAATTTTAAGTTTAGGCAAAACTCCTTCATTCATCCCGGCAATAATAACATTCTCAAAGCTCAAAGAGCGGGTTTCAAATAAACCCAAGATTTGAGTGCCTTTTAGCGGCGAGCCGGAAAAGGCAATTTTTTCATAACTTAACTTTTGCTCAAAAATATCCCAAATCTGGCTCGCGGGAAACTCTTCAGTACTGAACGATAGATTATCCAATTCTTCAGCAAGTTCTTCCAGCCTTTCGATAACTTTCAAGTTAAAAGGGAATTTATCTAAATAGCTGTTTTCCACCAGAAACCTAAGAAATTCGCTTAAGCTTTCGCTGAAACCAGAAAAGTTAGAAACTCTTTCCCAAAGCAAAAATAAAAGTTCATGAAGTTTAACCAGGATTTGCCGGCATTGCGCTTCGGAAATATCGATATCCATAGTTTCCAAGGTCTGGGCAGCCAGAGAATAAATTTTTTCTTCGGCTTCGATTTGTTCAAGAGTCAAAAATAAACTTCCGCCGATTGTACTGGGAATATTTCCGGAAACGAGTTCCTCTATCTTATGGGCAATCACCCTGGTTGCCGCGGAATCCCGGATAATTTTCAAGTTCTTAATCAAAGGATGCCGGATAAGGTTTAAATAGTCCTGTGTATAAACCTTCTGGTTGCGGCGGCTCTCCTGGGCTTTGCGCAAAGCCGCGCACAAAGCATAAACAGAAGTCCGGGTTAAAGGGTAACCCATAGAAATATTATATTCGCCAAGGCTTTGCGATACCTCGCTAAGGACCGGGATTAAACTATCGGCTTGAGGAAGAACGATTACCGTATTTTCTTTATGCTTGATTTTTTTAAAAATCTCTCCGGCTAAGCTCGCCTGGGACTGCTGGTCAAAAGCCTGGTAAAATTTTAATCGGGGCTTGAGAGGTTTTTCTCTCTTAGGCTCAAAAGGAGTTTTAAACTCCTGGAAATTCTTCTCCAGCACTGACCAGTCTTTGCCTAACCCCTTAAATAGGTATATGCCTTTTCCTTTAGCTTGAATTTCTTTCATAATACAAGACTCGGTTTTGTGTAGATAGAAAAAGTTACAGAAAATAATCGACTCAAATTCGCTGAAGTCTCTTGTTTTGACTTTTTGGCAAGCTTTTAAATATAAGCTGCCGCGAGTGTAGTAATTGCCCCTTGCTAAAGCCTTCCGATAAGCCCGGCGAATAGTAACGATGTGTTCAAGAAGACTATTGATATTCTTGGGAATATCATAGCCAATTTCAGCGCTCTTCTCGATATTTTCCAGGCTCGCATCGCTGATATCTTCCAAATCCAGCTGTTCGATAAAGGAGCTGATTTCTCTGGCCCAAGGCAAAAACTCGCTGAAAGTTTCTCTTTTTTTAAGCAGGCTGGGAGCTAAATCAGCGGCAATTTTATAAATAAGATGGCCTGCTTCCAGGTCGCTGACTACCCTGGCGTTAGCGTCTATGGCAAGATATTCAACGAACTGGTCAATAGTAAAAACTTTGGGCGGATAGAAAGGCTTTTTTATCTTTTCGCTTAAAGAGCGCCTCAAAAATAATGCCGGCTTTTGGCCGCCGAATACACAAAGGAGATTGCTGAAGTTGAAGTCCGGCCGGCCAAACTCATCCAGAATGAATCCGGATAAGTTTTCGATAAAATTTTCGCCTAAATTCCAGGTTATTACTTTATACATCTAACGAGATTTCCTCTAACGAAAAATCATCCAGATAAACTAAAAAGCCCTTTAAGCGCTTCTGGGGATAAATAGCCGCAAATATTTTAAGGTATTCTTTTATTTGCTCGCGTTGTGCGCTCTCGGCTTTAGCCGTAGTTTTATAATCAATTACGGCTACCTCTTTTTCTCTGACAATCAGGCGGTCAACTCTTTTTAAATTTCCGGATGCATCAACTATTTCCTTTTCACAATGAACGTCGCCGTCAGGAACATAAAAAATATTTTTGAGCTTATGATGGGATAAAAGCTTCTCTATCTTTGCCGTATAAATGGAAAAATCTTGAACAAAAGGATAGAGCCTTTGGGTATCACTAACCGCAGCTTCAATCATAGGCTTAGTGTCTTTCTGCCAGCAGTTATCAATTCGGCTAAGGAGGGCATGGGCGATATTGCCTTCGATAATTTTCTCACGGTTAACCAACTCATTTTTGGTGACTTCTTCCTGCTTAAGAAGCTTTATCCAGTCGCTGTAAATTTGCGGCGGTATTTTAATCATTGGCTGGCTCAAAGTACTCAAGCGAGAATATTCTCTTTGGCTGCCCAATTTAGTTAAACCTTCCGGGATAAAATAAGCTGCTTTGTTAGAGCCGGTGCCGCTTTTTTTGGGGATAAAAATATAGAGTTCGTATTGCGGCCGGGTAAGCGCTACATAAATATTGTTTAACTCATCAATGCAGGCTTTCTTATAACTCTGGGCATAGATAGCTTGAAGTTTTTTGGAAAAAAGCCGTTGATTTTTAGTAATCCGCACTAAGCCCAAATTATCGCCCCTGTCCGGCCAAACATAGGAATTAGTGCCTTTGGCGCCGGTTTCCGGCTTTATCTCCATCTTCAAAAAAGGAATAATCACTATCGGGAATTCTAACCCCTTAGACTTATGCACCGTGAGAATCTTAACCGAATCGCTGTGAGTAATGGTGACGTAGAGGTCATCAGGAGATGCGTTCTTCAGGTAATCGAGAAATTCCTCCATCCCGGCACATTCCTCTTCGCTCTGCTTAATCAACTCTAAAAACTTCATAAAAAAAGCCTGCTGGTTAGAAAAACGGTTTAAGATATCGAAACGGCTGTAAATGCTTAAAACCAACTCATACACCGAAACAAAACCGACATTCTGGTAAAACTCCTGCAAATATTTTTTCCAGATATGGGGATATTGTTTAGCGAATTTACGGTAAAGGTAGCTGGTATCCCGCGGCTCAACTTTGGAGTTAGCTGTAAAGACAAATTGGCGGATTGTTTCTTGGGACGAACCGCTTAATTGGGGAAAAATTTCTCCTAAAATAAAACCGGCAAAGCTTAAATCGTCAATCGGCGAATGCAGGAACTTTAAAAAACAAATTATCTCTTTAATAAAAGGGTTCTCGAGGACATTAAGCGTTTTTTCCGACTCGACTGGAATTCCTGCGGAGAGAAGCCATAAACTTAAACGCTCGACTTCCGAATTATCGCGCGTAAGCAAGGCGATGTCTTCGTATTGAAAATGCCGCCGGCGCAAATCTTTAATCAAATTGATGATTTTAGGCTGCATTATCTGGTTACGCTCCTCTTGATTTTTTTCTTCGAGGCGTTCTAAAGCCACATAGCCAAAACGATTTTCAGGGTTGCCGGTTTGTGCGGCATCTTTAAAAATCTCTAGAATGTCGTCAGTGCCGCCGGGAAGTTCATCCTTTATTCCAGAAAGCTGTAAGGCCTGGGTTAAATTATCCCGGGAAAATATTTTATTATTAAACTCGATGATTTCTTTTTGGCTACGAAAGTTTCTAGCAAGTTTTTCCGGGATAACGTTGTAGCGAGAAAATTTATTTTTAATTTCATCGAATAGGCTCACTTCTCCGCCGCGGAAGCGGTAAATTGCCTGCTTTTTATCGCCCACATAAAATAAAGAGCCTCCGCTGGATAAGGCATCTTCAACCATTAGCTCTAAATTCCGCCACTGTAAGACACTGGTATCCTGAAACTCGTCGATTAAATAATGCTTAAAATGCGCAGCCAGCCGGTAATAGGCTTCGGCCACAGTTAAGCCTTCATGGTCAAAAAGCAGGCGGGCTTTCCAGTTAAGTTCTTCCAGAAATAAAAGGTCTTCTTTTTTAGAAAGAAGCTGGAAAAAATCCAGCAATTTGCCAAAAAGGTTTACGTAAGGATTATAGGCAACTGTAGCGTCGAGTTCGCTTAAAGCTACAAGCTCGCGGTAGATTTTTTTCCAATTTTTTAGAAATTCAGCCGGACAAACATTGTTTTTATTCATCGGCGGCTCGGGCTGGTTCAGCCCCTGGGGTAATTGGGCAAAGTCGAAAATCTCTTGGCTCTTGGCTAAAAAGTTAAGGATTGCCTGGGAGCTAGAAGCATTCATTCCTTTAGGAAACTGGCTGGATAATTCTTTAAGCAGAAGATAAATATGTTTTTTCGCCTTGATGACATCAGAGCCTTTTCCCGGATAATTTTTGAAAAGCCCTCCGAACTTGTTGCTCAAAGTAAATAAAGAATGTACCAGACCCAGAATATCTTCCTTAGGAAACCAGCCTTGGCGGTTTTCCACAAATAAGTAATGCTCTAAGAATTCTTCGAGCAGCCTTAAGATTTCTTTATCTGCGGGCGCTTGCTCAATCAACGAATCCAGGCAATAAGCGAGGTAATTTTGGTAATCGCGTTTTATTTTAAAACTTGCCGAGCGTTCGATATTCAAAGCCGAGCCTAAAAGCAGGCCATTGATAAAACTGTCAATAGTCTGGACCTGAAAAAAATTATAGTGCCGCACTATTTCTTCTAAGATATTGCGGGCAGCAAATTTGGCTTTTTCTTCGGGTAAGCCTAATAATCCCAGTATATCCTCTTTTTGCCGTGGTCTTTCGAAACTGCCCAGCGCGATTCTTTTCAGCAGCTCTAAAATCCGTTCCTTCATTTCAAAAGTGGCTTTATTGGTAAAGGTGATGGCCAGAATCGAACGCAAGGAAATCTTTTCTGGACCAAGGCTGGGATCCATCAGGAGTTTAAGGTACCGCTTAGCTAAGGCTAGAGTTTTGCCGGAACCGGCAGAAGCTTCTACTACCAGGACGTGAGGAAATTTACGCATTAGGTTGGAAAGTGCTCTTGTAACTTCTTAAAGTAATAGGCGGAGAATAACGATTCTTTTGCGGGCTCGACTTCTAAGAGTTCGCCGCCGCAAAAATAACCCTGTTCAGGGCCGACGAACTCTGACCAAACTACTACTAATTTTAGCTGGATTGAATCCAATTCTTCGGGGATAAAATAATCGATCAAAAGGACTTGGCCGTTTTTCCATTCTTGGTCGCTTGAAAAACATACGCCCATCAGCGAGATATCTTTGGCTTTGCCTTTATAGACCTTGCCTACTTCATCCAGGGCCCGGACTTCTACAAAATCCCCCACATTCAGCCTTAGGAGCCTTCGCCTATTTTCCACGTCTTGTTATTATACCAGAAAACCTTGGATTAAAGAAGGGGTGGGATGCAACTTGAGCTATTGAGCTTCTATCTGACGAGGGGAAGCAAAAACGTTTTTTATATTTTTTAAAATATTTTCATCTTTGTGTTCACTTTCTACAATAACTACGCTATTGTTATCCTGGGCAACATAAACCAGGCTGGCCTCATTTTCGCCCCGCAAATATTTTTCAGCCTCTTTCCAGACAATCCCGGAGTATTTCTTTTCTAAAATGGCTTTCTGGCCTGTAAAGAACTCCTTGGCTTCCTGCGGAGAATCCCAAAGCGTATCAAGGATAAAAAGAGTTAAGCCGCCTTTTTCGTAAAGATAATAGCGGTCATTACCCCAGCCGGCAGAAATCATGCCGGAATAAAGGTCGTCTAAAAAAACATTGGCTGCGGTATAAAGCATGATTTCTCCCAGCGTCCCCTGGGAAATTTCCTGGAAACCCTCCTGTTTAAGAAAACCGAAATCCCTTTTTTCCAAAAGCAAAGGGTTATCTCTGACTAAAAAATATTTTTCGGGATGGATAATCTGTTCTGTAGACTGAGGGTAGTCTTTATAAAGCTTATTGACCCTATCCCAGCCTCCGTTATCAAAAGCGTATTTGACAAACATCCCTCCCCGGACATAGGGAAAAAGTAGGTAAGTAATTGCGCTGCGGCTCTTAAACTCCTGCGTATAGCTCTTGGCGGCAACCAGCATTGATTCCAAAATGAATTTTTCTATATCTAAATTGTCAAATTCATCAGACAAAGTTTGAGCCTGGCCTATTTTCTTTATCAGGTCAGCGGCAATGCTGTATGAACCAAAGGTAGCTTCCCCTTCCACTACTGCCCGGGCGGCTAAAGATTGGTCCATAGAGTATTTTTTCAAGTCCCCCTCAAAATGGTCAAGGAAAAAATACTGGTCCTGGAGGGCATGAATCAACTCATGAATAATGACTTCGCTGGGCAGAAGCGGAGAGATTAAAGAAGTGGCCTCTTTAAGGATGTACATTTTATTCTCCCGTGGGTCATACAAACCGGAAACCGACTCGGTGAATAAATCGGTCACCATTTTTTTATAATCAATGCCTTTGGGAATAAGGCCTAAGACTTCTAAAAGTTTCTTCTCCTTTTCTAAATCTTCGTCGCTGTAAAGTTTTTCCAGGTGAGCCTGTAGATATTCTTTAAGCTTTTCCGTGGTTACTACTTCTTTTTTTACCTCAAACAGAAATGGGCGCTGGCGCTTTTCAGCCACTATCTTTAAAGCCTCGTTAAAGGAAGTCTCGAAGCCTTTCTCATTACCTTCGCGCTGATAGCTGTCGTAAGTTTTCTGTGCCCGCTGAAACTCATCAAACCCCAAGCCTTCGATATTTTCAACTTCATCTTTGGAGAGGCTGATTTCCATTTTGCCGGCACCCGAAGGGAGGGCTAAAATCAATTTATTTTCATTGATGCTGACAAAATAACCATTCATCTGCCGGCCATTTTTAAGCTTAACGCTAACTTGTGCCAAAGCTAAAAAGCTAACAGCAATAAAAACAAGCGCCAATATTGTAGCGTTGAGCTTCATCTGTCTCTTTTATTTTTAACACTTTTATTTTACTCTCTAACCGCGCATTTTTCAAATAATATATTAAAATTTTATTTTCCAT
>CAZNWL010000046.1:0-8009 GCA_964577045.1 uncultured Planctomycetia bacterium
TAGCAGGGATATTTTCCGTAGCCCGAGGCTCGCCATCGGCTTTAGGAATACCCAATGCGGCTAAATCCTCGTAATATTTATTTATATATTTTTTGACTAATTGGCGCCAATCCATCTTGATTTCCTTGGCCCTATTTATTATTTTGTCATCAATATCGGTAATATTGCGGATAAACTTAACTTTAAAACCGCGGTATTTTAAATATCTCCTGATAACTTCAAAAATATAGAGGCTGCGGGCATGCCCGATGTGGCAATCATCGTAAACAGTAACTCCGCAGGCATAAATTTTGACAATTTTATCCTTCAAAGGCTTGAACTCTTCTTTTTCCCTAGTCAAAGAATTGTATATTTTTACGCTCATTTTTTGCCCAGTAAAGCGACAGCAAAACAGCTTATAGCGGATTTCCCGCCTAAGATATCCAATTTTTCTTTTGATTTTACCTTTACGTTTATTGCCCTTATTCCGAAAATATTTTCCAATGATTTGCGAATATTTTTCTTGTGCGGCAAAAGCTTAGGTTTTTCAGTGACGATAACAATATCAATATTTTTAATTTTAAAATTCTTTTTTATCCTATTCAAAATTACTTTTACTATTTTCCGGCTGTCCAAACCCGCAAATTTTCTGGAAGGAGGAAAATAGTCGCCGATATCCCCCAGACCGGCGGCTCCGCATAAAGCATCGCTTACGGCATGTAAAACCACATCGCCGTCGGAAACTGCTTTCAGGCTGAAAGGAGAAGGTATTTTTACTCCTCCCAAAACCAGCGCTTTCTTGGCTTTAATCAAACGGTGCACGTCAAAGCCTAAACCAATTTTGTAAATCATTTCAATAGAGCTTCTGCCAATTTTAAATCTTGGGGATAAGTTATCTTGATATTATAGCGGCTGCCTTCTACTATCTTTACTTTTCTGCCTAAACGCTCGATGAACTGCGCGTCATCGGTTAAAGCTTTGCGCTTAAACTTCTGAAAAGCCTTAAGCAATACGTCCTTCTTAAACCCTTGCGGCGTCTGGGCTAAAAAAATTGCGCGCCGGTCTAAAGTTTTGGTTATAAAACCCTTGTTTGCTGCTTTAACCGTATCCCCTGCCCCCACTGCTGGGATTACGGCTGGATATCGCTTTAAGCCGGCTAATACGCCCCTGATAATTTTCCCGGAAACTAGGGGCCTGGCTCCGTCATGGATAAGCACATATTTGATATCTTTGCCTAAACTTTTTAGGCCGCAAAGCACCGAGTCTTTACGGTGTTTTCCGCCTTTGACAAAAAATGCTCGGCTGTCCTTGACCAAAAATTGGGCAGATCTGATCTGGCTTTCTCTAAACACAAATACTATCTGCTTAATCCGCTTGAATTTTCTAAAGGCTTTGAAAGCATGTAGAAAAAGAGGTTTTCCTTTTAGTTTAAGAAAAGCCTTGTCTTTATAGCCGAGCCTCTTGCCCCTTCCGGCGCAAACCATAATCAGGCCAACATCAGGAATCATACCAATTTGGTGAAGACTATCCTGCCGCTCGAACTCTGCAGCACCGAGGTCACTTCTATCATCACGGTTTTTCCGATTAAGCGCTTGCCGCCTTCCACCACCACCATGGTTCCGTCTTCCAGATAACCGATGGCCTGGTTGTGCTCCTTGCCTTCTTTTATAAGTTTCAACTCAAACTGCTGTCCGGCGATAAAGGTAGGCTTCAAAGCATTAGCCAAATCGTTAATGTTCAAAACTTTGACTCCCTGTAACTGCGCCACCCGGTTCAAATTATAATCGGTAGTCATAACCTTGGCATCCTGTTCCTGGCCGAGCTTTACAATTTTTTCATCCACGCTTTTAACGCCTTCTACCTGCTGGTCGTAAATCTCGATATCCACGTTAGGCTCTTGCTTCAAGGCATGCAGGATTTCAATGCCGCGCTTGCCCTTTTGGCGTTTCATATGGTCGGTAGAATCGGCTAAAGCATGCAGCTCGTTTAAAACAAAACGCGGGATGATAAATTTAGCCTCCACAAAGCCGGTCTTTACGATATCCATTATCCTTCCGTCAATAATCACGCTGGTATCCACAACTATCGTCTCTTCGCGCATTTCCTGGCGCCGGAATTTAACATACGGAATGATCAGGTGAAAATCATCTTTACCTTTGATGCCGAGGGTAAGCCCTAAATAGACAAAAACAAAGGTGACGAACATTTTGATATTGTCGATAATCGTAGCCGACACGCCTTTAAGCAGAGAGAACTGGCTTAAGGTTTCGGAAAATATGAAAGCCAATAGAAGCCCGAGGATTATTCCGAAAACAGCGCTGGATAATCCTTTCAGGGAAGCCTTGCGGCCAAAAATTTCAAACAGGACGATAATGATGGCTGTGCCGGCGCTTATGGCGGCAAATATTACGGCATCTTCTCCGCCCAAAGCATAGCCCAAGCCTGCAAAAAGGATAATAAAAAATATTCTCAAAAATAATAAACCCATATCATTCCTCCTTAATATAATGATTACGGCGATTAAATATAGATTACTATGATTAAAAATCTCTGTAATCTTTTTTTAAATCGCTGAAATCTCTGTTACTTAAATATTAATTCAACCGCTTCTTTTAAAGAAGAAAAACTTTCAATCTTGGAACTAAAACCTTTGTCTACCTCCTTTAAGTTAGGTTCAGGGATAAAACAATGCTTAAAATCGGCTCTTTGGGCTTCTTTTAAGCGTAAATTTATATTGGAAACTCTCCGCAGTTCGCCGGCTAAACCCACCTCTCCGATAAAAATAGTGTCTATAGGTATGTCTTTATCTTTAAAACTGGAAACAATCGCCATGACCGCGCCAAAATCAGCTGCCGGGTCATTAAGCCTTAAGCCTCCGGCAACGTTCAGGAAAATATCTTCGCTGGACAAAGGGAGCTTAAGCCGCTTCTCGATTATCGCGACCAACAGCGAGAAACGGTTAAAATCAAAACCCAGGCTCCGGCGCCGGGCGAAGCCGAAGTTAGCCCGGCTCACCAAAGATTGCAACTCAATCAGCAAAGGCCTTAAACCTTCAATAACGCAAACAATGCAGCTTCCAGAAGAAGCTTTCAGGCGATGCGGAAGAAAAATATCCGTGGTTTTCTCCAAACCTACTAAACCAGTTGATTTCATCTCAAACACCGCTATGTCTCCGGTAGGGCCGAAGCGGTTTTTTACCGACCGCAAGATACGGTAATTTGAAAGCAGCTCCCCTTCAAAATAAAGCACGCAATCGACGATATGCTCCAAAACTTTAGGGCCGGCCAGAGCGCCTTCTTTGGTCACGTGGCCGACCATAAAAACTACTATGCCTAAGGTCTTAGCCATCTGGGTCAGGTAGTCGGCCGAACCGCGAATCTGGGAAACGCTTCCTTTTAAACCTTCGCACTGGGAATAATACACTACCTGAATAGAATCGACGATTACAAACTTAAAGTCGCTGTCTTTAACCGCCTGATAAATAGACTCAACGTTATCTTCGCCGACAAGATAAAGGTCTTTAGCATTTATCTGGAGGCGTTTCATCCGCAAAGCCAGCTGTTCAACCGACTCTTCAGCGCTGACGTAAAGGGTTTTGCCTTTTTTAGTAAGCCGGGCGGCAATTTGCAGTAAAAGAGTGGATTTGCCTACCCCGGGTTCTCCGCCGACCAAAATTACTTCGCCCCGGACCAGGCCGCCGCCGAGAATCCGGTCAAATTCAAAATCAGCAGTCTCTATACGCGAGATTTCCTCTGAATGAATATCTGTGGAAAGTTTTGGCAAGCTCCTTTCTCTGGCTATGCCTTCGGATTCTCTTTTTAGCTCCTCCTGAAAAGTCTCCCAGCCCCCGCAAAACGGGCATTTGCCCAGCCATTTAACTGATTTGTAACCACAACCAGAACAGCTAAACATAAAAAAATTACTACTTTGGTTTGTGCAAAAGCTTCCAGGGGTGCGCCTTAAGGTCTGCTATAAACTCTTCGGCGGTCTCATAAAGCGAAGGGTCGTAAAGCAGGCGCCCGATAGTGCCTTGTTTATCTTTCACATCACTAACCAGGCCTTTTAAATCCAAGGTAATGGCTTCGATATTAGTAACTATGTTTTCCACCGAAGTTTTAATCTTGCCTTCTCTCAAGAAATCCCTGATTTCAGCCATGGTTTTAGAGGCGCTAGCAAAGATATCAAAAAGAGGCACCGGCGAGACTCCGCTGACTATATCTCCCGGCTGTATATGGCCCTCGGCTTTTTCCGGAGGGTCTATCTCTAAATATTTTTCCCCAAAAAGGCTTAAGCTGTTCACAAAGAAATAAGAATTTTTAGGAATTTTTACTCCGTTTTCAATCTTAGCGTAAACAAACACTAAATTTCTATCGCCGACTTCTTTAACTGCCACATTTCTTACTTCGCCGACATCTACGCCGCAGAAACGGACCGGCGAAGCATTGGCCAAACCTTCGGCAAAGTCAAAAGTAACAATTATCAGGTATGTCCCTTTAAAAACATTTATCTCTTTCAGGGAAATAAGGGCTGTGAATAAAATCAAAAGTCCGCCCAGAAAAAAACCGCCTACCTTAAGATAGACCAAATTCTTTTTTCTTTCCCATAAATTTCTTATGTGTATAAAATTCATATCAAACCTCCATCTCTTTTATCGGCCCGCCAGAGGAGCCTTTTAAAAACTGAATAAGACGGTCGTCCTGGCTTTTCTTCAAATCTTCTTTATTCCCTTCAAAAATTATTTTTCCGCCCAAGAGAAAGGCCAAGCGGTCAGCCAGCCTTAACCCTACCTCCAAATCATGAGTCACTACCACCGAAGTTATACCCAAGCGCCGGTGCAGGTCTTCGATAAGAGAAACGATTTTATCCACGGCAATCGGGTCGATTCCGGTAGTCGGCTCGTCATAAATTAAAATCTTGGGGTTATAAATAATTGCCCTGGCAATAGCTACCCGTTTTTTCATGCCGCCGCTTAACTCGTAAGGATGAATATCTTCTATGCCTTTCAATCCGACTAAAGCCAGGGTTTCCGTGACTCTTTTGCGGATTTCCCGTTTAGGAATTTTACTATGCTGATAAAGAAAGAAGCCGACATTTTCTTCAATGGTCAGAAAATCAAAGAGAGCGCTGCCCTGAAAGACCAGGCCAAACTCTAACCTTACTTTTTCCAGCTTGTCATTGCTCAACTGGGTAATATCCACGCCGTCAATCCGGATGGTTCCGGAATCCGGCCGCAGTAACCCGATGATATTTTTAAGCAAAACGGTTTTCCCGGCGCCGCTGCGCCCGATTAAAAGAAAAGTTTCTCCTTTGTTAACCGTAACGTTAATGCCTTTTAAAACTTCCTTATCTCCGAAAGACCTGTAAACTTCCCTTATTTCTATCATACGTTGGTAAAGTAAAAAAACGCCGTTAAAATACAGTCAAAAACAATAATCAGGATAAACGAACGCACTACCGAATGCGTTACTGACCGGGAAACATCTATAGAAGAAAAAGGCCGAAAACCCTCATAACAAGAAACAAAAGCGATCAGGCTTCCGAAGGTAAAACTTTTTACCAGGCCGCTTAAAATATCTTTGCCTGAAAGGGCTTCAAAAGTCATACGGAAATAAAGGCCGAAATCAATCGCAAACTTCGTCGTCCCCACCAGGTAGCCGCCGATAATACCTAAAAAATCCGCGTAAATAATCAAAATCGGCATGCAGATAAAAAGGGCTAAGAATTTAGGGACTACCAGATAATCCAAAGGATTCACGCCAAAAGCCTCCAAAGCGTCAACTTGTTCGCTTATTTTCATCGAGCCGATTCCGGCAGTAATGGAAGCGCCGCTTCTGGCGGCTACGATTAATGCGCCGATGACCGGCCCCAGCTCCCTTACCATAGAAAGGGCGACCAATGCCGCCAACTGCACTTCCGAACGAAAAGCCCGTAATTGATAAGCGGTTTGAAAAGCGATGATAATACCGATAAAAAACGAGATGAGCGAAACTAACGGCATGCTATCAATACCGATAAAAACTATCTCTCTGACTATATCCCTGATTTTCCGTTTCTTAATCAGCAGCCAGATAATAGTATCGCGGGCAAAACAACCCAGGCTTCCTAAATAATGAAACAGCTGTGTTGAAGCTTTGAATAAATGCATTAAAAATCCTTCCTCTTCTCAATGCCGACCAAGGTGCTGTCTCCCTGCATCTTTAATTTCAAAGAATCATCTTCCGACATCTTATAACGCAGCTCGGTTTGCGGCCCGGAAGCGGTTTGGTTTTTTTCTGCTCCCAAGGAAACATCGATATTCTCATCGACATTTTTCTTCAAACCAACCACTTCTTTTCCCTCGGAATAAACCTGCCATTCGTCAAGAAAGGCTTTGCGGACCTTAAACTCCGCTCCCGGAATCAAATTGCTAAAATCGCGTAAATCCAGGACTTTCTCTCCGTCGATAGCCGCTACTGTTCTGTTGGTTAGGACGAACTCGGAATCGGTAATATTGAGTGAGGGGGGGTTACCCAAGAAATCCAAGCGGATATGCGAGAAATCTCTGCCTTTATAAATGCAGTTATCCATAGCCAGATAGCCGCTAAGTAAAAAATTATTTCTATTGCCCCAGGCTTTGGCAAAAACCTTAAGATGGCCCTTGAGCAATTGGGAATCCTCATCCCATTGGCCGCTGATATCCAAAGAAAAATCGCTCTTCGCTAGATCTAAGTTTCCTTTTAGGGAAATGTTCGGCAAAGAAAAATGCTCTAAAAAAACTATCTCGCCGCTTTTCTTGAGCCGAACCGCGAGCCAGGGAATCACTTTGTTGCTGAAATTTAATGCTACCCCTTCTGAAGGGCCGCTTAAAATAATATTACGGCCTTCCAATTCGTAAATAGTGGCCCCTTGCTCTTGGTAACTCTTAAGAGAAAAATCTCCGCTTAGAGAGTATTTCCCTAAACTGAAATTAGCCAGTCGTATCTCGCCTTTATTCAAATCAAACTCGATGTAATTTCCAGAAAAGGAAAAAGCGAGGGAACAAACGCTGCCAAAAAGAACGAGGAGCGTAAAAAAACGCATTTTCATTCAAATACTAAAGCTCCTCCTTTAGGGGTTACTTTTATTTTAACCAATTCCTCTCCCGGCTTTTTCTTAAGCTTCTGGGAAAATCTGCCTTTGATGATATCCTCGGCTAAAGGGTCTTCCAAAAACCTTTGAATGACTCTTTTCAGAGGCCTTGCCCCAAAAACCGGGTCAAAACCCTTTTCGATAAAAAATTCTTTTGCTTTAGGAGTCAAGGCTACTTCAAAGCCTTGCTCGTTGATACGTTTATTCACATAGGAAATTTCAATATCGACTATCTTGGCCAAATCATTCTTGTCTAGGGGCCTAAAAACAATCGTCTCATCCAGCCGGTTTAAAAACTCCGGCTTAAAAGTTTTCTTCACTTCGTCCAGTAAAAGGCTTTTCATCTCTTCATAGCTGATATCTTCGCTGATGGTCTTAAAACCCAGGGAGCCTCTCTTCCTGATAATTTCCGCCCCCACATTCGAAGTCATAATCAGAATGGTATTACGGAAATCAACCCGGCGGCCGTAACTATCGGTAAGCCTTCCTTCTTCGAGTATTTGCAGCAGGATGTTAAAAACATCGGGATGGGCTTTTTCAATCTCATCCAAAAGCACGACCGAATAAGGCCGGCGCCTCACGCGCTCGGTCAGCTGCCCGCCTTCTTCATAACCGACATAACCCGGAGGCGCGCCGATTAAACGCGAGACATTAAACTTCTCCATATACTCGCTCATATCCAGCTGGATGAGCGCTTCTTCGTTGCCGAACATATGTTCAGCCAATGCCCTAGCCAGCAAAGTCTTGCCTACGCCGGTAGGCCCCAGAAATAAAAACGAACCAATCGGCCGGCGCGGCTCTTTAATCCCGGCCCGCGCCCTTCTTACCGAACGGGCAATAGCATCAATGGCTTCGTCTTGCCCGGCTACCCGTTTAGCGAGGTCTTCTCCAATCTTTAAAAGTTTCTCCGACTCTCTTTCCTC
>CAZNWL010000047.1:0-7935 GCA_964577045.1 uncultured Planctomycetia bacterium
TCTTTCCTCTAAACGATAAATCGGCACGCCGGTAATGCTGGAGACGAGGCGCGCAATTTCTTCGTACCCCACTTCCGGAGTAATTTGGTCGCGTTTTTTGCTCCATTCCCGGCGGGAACTCTCCAACTTAAGCCTTAAAGTTTTTTCCTCGTCGCGCAGGCGCGCGGCTTTTTCAAAATCTTGCTGTTTTATCAGCGCTTCTTTCTCGGTAATTATATCGGCAAGTTTTTCTTCCAATTCCTTTATCTCTGAAGGGGCAGTCAAAACATTCAGCCGCGAGCGGGCTCCGGACTCATCAATCAAATCTATGGCCTTGTCCGGCAAAAACCTTCCCGAAACATAACGGTCTGACAGCTTAGATGCCGCTTCCAAAGCCTCATCGGTAAACTTCACTCTGTGATGGGCTTCGTATTTATCGCGCAGCCCCTCGAGAATCTTTATGGTTTCCTCAACGGTATTGGGCTCGACAAAGATAGGCTGGAACCTTCTTTCCAAAGCCGCATCTTTCTCGATATGCTTGCGGTACTCGTCAAGAGTAGTTGCGCCGATGCATTGGATTTCGCCGCGCGATAAAGCGGGCTTTAAAATATTCGAAGCGTCGATTGCGCCTTCAGCGGCGCCGGCTCCGACTAATGTATGCAGCTCATCGATAAAAATAATTACGTCTTTGGAGCGCTTTATCTCCTCCATCACCGCCTTAATCCTCTCCTCAAATTGGCCGCGGTATTTTGTCCCGGCAATCATCAAAGCCAAATCCAAAATGATTATGCGTTTGCCCCTTAAAACTTCCGGAACATCGGCCCGGATAACGCTCTGCGCCAACCCTTCGACGATGGCGGTTTTGCCCACCCCGGCTTCGCCTAAAAGCACCGGGTTATTTTTAGTCCGGCGCGATAAAACCTGAATAACCCTTTCGATTTCCACTTTCCTTCCGATAACCGGGTCGAGTTTTCCTTCGCGGCTCAATTTAGTCAAATCTCGGCCAAAAGAATCCAAAGCCGGGGTTTTAGATGAAGCTTGAGCCTGGCTTTGCGCATTATTTTGGGTTGAGCCGCCTAAAAGAGCCGAAATCTCGCTCCTGACTTTCTTTAAGTCTATCTCTAAAGAAAATAAAACCTGGGAAGCAATGCCTTCTTCCTCGCGCAGCAAACCTAAAAGGATATGCTCGGTGCCGATATAATTGTGACCTAAGGCCCTGGCTTCGTCGGCGGCAAGCTCCAAGGCTTTTTTAGCCCGGGGCGTAAAAGGTATATCGCCCAATACCGAGGCCGCGCTTCCGGCAGAAACGAGCTTTTCGATTTCGATACGCAGGCGTTCCAAATCTATGCCTAAGTTTTGCAGCACTGCGCAGGCCACGCCTTCGCCTTCGCGAATCAAGCCTAAAAGGATATGCTCGGTGCCGATATAATCGTGGTTAAAACGCCGGGCTTCTTCTTTAGCCAGCACTAAAACTTTTCTTGCTCTTTCGGTGAATCGGTTAAACATTGATCAACCTCCCAGTCTTTCCCTTAAAATAGCCGCTCTGATATTGTCTCTTTCTTTTTCCTTTAATACCCGGCCTTCAATCTTCTGCAAATGCGCCGGCTGAATCATGAGAAAGAGGTTGCGGATTAATTTCTGTCCGCCTTTGCTCTTAGAAAAATCCATATCTTTAATTATACCTAAATCTAAGCCTAAAGACAAGATAGAAAGATGGCTTAAAGCTTCTTTGCTATTGATTAAACGGGCGTTTCTTAAAATCCCCAAAGCCCGCCAAACATTATCTTCCAGGCTGGTCTTATATTTCTTAAGCAGGGTGCTGCGGGCATCCAACTCATGGCTTTTAACCTGATTAACCACGCTGATTAAATTATCGATCAGCTCCTCTTCGCTTAAGCCTAAACTCACCTGGTTGGAAATCTGGAAAAAATCGCCCAAAGCCTGGGTCCCTTCGCCGAAAAGGCCGCGGGTAGTAAAAGAAATACGGGCTAAAAGCTCAAGGATTTTATTAATCCTCTTGGTAAGAATCAGGGCTGGAAGATGCAGCATACAAGAAGCCCGCAAAGCTGTCCCGACATTGGTCGGGCAGGCGGTCAGGAAACCTATATCCGACGAAAAAGCAAATGATACTTTTTTACTGATATCGTTATCGATATTGTCCAGAGCTTCCCAACATTTTTTAAGGTCGAAACCAGAAGCAATGGCCTGCATCCGCAAATGGTCCTCTTCGTTAACCATAATCGAAATCTCTTCATCGGACGATACGATTAAACCGCGGGCGTTTTGCTTGTCCAAATGCTCCTGAGCGATTAAATGCCGCTCTACCAGAAACTGCCCGTCCAGGTCGCTTAGCTCGTCCATGTTGATAAAAGAGCTTTCTTTAAACCTTTTGATGTAGGGATAAACCTCCTGCAAGGCCTTAAAAACTTTTTCTCGCTGGCCGGAATTAGCCCTGTTGGGGAAAGGGATGCCGGCGAGGTTACGGGCTAGGCGGATACGCGAAGAAAAAATAATCTCTGACTCCGGGCCTTTCTGGCTTAACCAGCTGTCTTTATTGCCGATAAAATTCTCGAACATAATTTACTATCCTTTTAGTTTTTTGATTTCATCCCTGATGCGGGCTGCATCTTCATATTCTTCCAGTTCCACTGCCTTTTGCAGCTGTTTTTCCAGTTCTTTCAGCTTCACTTCCTGCGACGATGCGCTAACCATATCCTGAGGGATTTTCCCGGTATGGCGGATGGCTCCGTGAATCTTTTTCAGCAAAGGCAGGAGCTGGCGTTTGAAAGCGCTGTAACACTGGCCGCATCCAAGCCTGCCCTTTTTCTTAAAATCGCTGTAGTTAAAACCGCAGGAAGGGCATTTAAGGGCTATCTCTTCTTTTCTGGCTATGGAAGCGCTCAAGAGGCCGCTTAAGAAATCCGAAACATTGGGCTGATGAGCAAACTCGCCGGCTTTAGCCTGGGCGCAAGCCTGGCAGATGTGCGTTTCAGCAATCTTATCGTTAACAATCTCGGTAAGATGCACCGTAGCAATATTTTTGTGGCAAATATCGCACAACATTTTTATAATTTGTATTTGGTCCCTGCGGTTTTGGTCAATTTCCTGAATTCGGCCATTATCTTTTTAGTAGTCTTTCCGGGTTTAGCCTCTCCGATGGTGCGGCCGTCCACTTTGACCACTGGCACTATCTCGGCAGCCGTGCCGGTCAAAAAGCATTCATCGCCAATATATAATTCATGGCGGGTAATCACATGCTCATGAGCTTTAATCCCCGTGCTTCTGGCAATATCCAGCACTGTATCGCGGGTAATCCCCCGCAAAGTCCCCATACATTGAGGCGGAGTATAAAGCTCGCCGTCTTTGACTAAAAAAATATTATCGCCGGTGCATTCAGCCACATAACCCAGATGGTCAAGCATCAAAGCTTCCTGATAACCAGAGTTAGCCGCTTCAATCTTAGCCAGAATATTATTAAGATAGTTCAACGACTTAATCTGCGGGTTCAAAGCCTCCGGGATATTGCGCACAGTAGGAACAGTAATTATCTCCATACCTTTTTCATATAACTCCTTAGGGTAAAGAGTGATACTATCGGCGATAATCACTACCGTAGCCTTGCCTTTACATTTACGCGGGTCAAGCCCTAAATCGCCTTCGCCCCGGGAAACCACCACCCGGATATAAGCGTCTTTTAACGCGTTAGCTTTTAAAGTTTTCACTACCGCGTCAATCATTTCTTTGGGCGTTAAAGGTATTTTCAGGATGATAGAATGCGCCGACTCAAATAGCCGGTCAATATGCTCTTTTAACTTAAAAACTAAACAGTCGTAAGCGCGGATGCCTTCAAACACCCCATCACCGTAAAGATAGCCGTGGTCGAACACTGAAATCTTGGCATCTTTTTTATCTACTAAGCTTCCATTAAGATAAATCTTCATAAATCCCCCTTTATTTTGCGTTTTTTATCTCTCCGCCCTCGATAAATAAAATCCGCTTGGCTTGTTTTGCCAAGTCCAAATTATGCGTTACTAAAACTATGGTTTTTTTCTTGACCTTATTTAAATTTTCCAAGAGCCCCGCTATTTTTTCCTGCGACTCTTTATCCAGGTTCCCGGTCGGCTCGTCGCAGAAAAGTATCTCTGGCTCATTAACCAAGGCTCTGGCAATAGCCACCCTCTGCTTTTGGCCGCCGCTTAACTGGGATGGAAAGGCTTCCTGCTTATCCTCCAACCCTAAATATTTTAACAATTCCCTGGCCTTTTTGAAAGAGTATTTTCTGCCTTCCCGGGAAGCGGCAATAGCCACGTTCTCCAAAACGCTCAACTCCTCGATAAGATGATAGAACTGAAAAACAAACCCTGCGGATTTAGTGCGCCAGAGGCTAAGCTCGCGGTCTTTCATCTTATACAAGCTTTTCTCGATAAAGAAAACTTTCCCCTTGGTCGGCGGCTCAAGGCCTCCCATGATATGCAGCAGTGTAGATTTACCTGCGCCGGAAGGCCCGACTATGGCCAAGTAGTCTTGGGCATAAACTGATAGAGAAATATTTTTTAAAGCCGTAAAGGCGACGCCGTCCCGGTAAACCTTGGTTACCGCATTAACTTCCATCAACTCATTCATAACGCAGCGCCTCGCAGATATTCAACTTGCTTGCCCGCCACGCCGGCAGGAAGCTGGAGATTAAAGAAATTACTAAACCCGCAATGACAATTGCCGCTACATCTGCGGAATTAATCTCTAAGGGAAGGTATTCCGTCCCAAAGACATCAGCCGGAATTTTAATAAAAGGGTATTTTTCCAAAAACAAACATACCCCCACCCCTAGGACCGAACCCAAAGCCACGCCTAAAGAACCGATGGTCAAACCGCCTAAGGTAAAAATAGCCCGGATGCTTCCCCGCCTAAAGCCTAATGCCCGCAAAACCCCGATATCTTTGGTCTTTTCAACCACTTTCACGGTAAGCGCAGAAAATATATTGAACGAAGCTACAATGATAATCAAACCTAAAATCATGAATAAAGCCACTTTCTCCAATTTCAAAGTAGCAAATAAAGCGCTGTTGGTATCTATCCAGCTGGTCACAAATAACTTTTGCGGGAAACTGCTGATTATCTTGGCACGGACCAAATCCGCCTGATAAGGGTCGTTTAACTTCACCCCCAAGAATAAAGTATAGTTAGGCGAAAGGGCCCTGGCTTTCTCTAAATCAACGACCAGATAATAATTATCGATATCGTATAAGCCGACCTTAAAAAATCCCCGGACTTTCTGCCTTTGCAGCTCTAGTTTTTTATCCAAAGGATAAAACTCTATATATTGTTCGACTGAAAATTCCTGCTTTAACCCTTCACCGATAAAATACCCTTCCGGAAAATATTCCTTCTTCACATATTGATAAAACAATTCCTTGGCCTTTGCATCGGAAAAATCAATCCCCCGCACTGCCAAAGGTATTATCATATCGTTGAATTTGGCAAAGACCTGGGTATTCAGAGAAAAATAAGCTGCCTGGACTTCGCTCCAGTGCTCGAGTTCCTGCTTCACCTGTGTCAAATCTTTCTCGCTGTAACTGTCGATTACCACGTGGTCCTGAAAACGCATAATCCGTTTCATCAGGCCTCCGTCAATGCCGTTCACTATGGAAAAAGCAATGATTAAAGCCGCCACCCCGATAGCAATCCCCAGACAGGAAATTATTCCGATAAAAGAAATGTGCCGGTGGCGGCCTCTAAAAATATAACGGCGAGCTAAGAAAAATTCGGTTAACATAAATACACCTACAACTCCTAAATGTAGGGGCAATTCATGAATTGCCCCTACTCTGGCTTGAGCAGAGGAAAAAGGATTACCTCTCTTATCGAAGGCTGATTGAGCAGGAGCATCACCAGCCTGTCTATTCCGATTCCCAGGCCGGCTGCCGGAGGCATGCCGTACTCTAAACTCAAGAGAAAATCATCGTCGATTTTTTTAGGGAGCTCCTCTTCGGTTTCAAGCTGCCGGGAAAACCGCTGCCTCTGCTCCAAAGGGTCATTAAGCTCTGAATAGGCGTTGGCGACTTCTAAGCCGGCAATAAAAAGTTCGAACCTCTCTACCAGCCCGGGCATTTCTTTCTTAGCTTTAGCCAGGGGGGAAGTCCAGGTAAAAAAATCGACAATGAAGGCGGGTTTGCCCTTGGGATAATTCTTCTCAATCAACTCTTCGGTTATATTCAAGATTTGCGAACGGCTCAAGCCTTTGGCCAGTTTAAGTTTCTTGCTGATTTTCGCTAAAGCCTGATTTTGGGAATCTGTGCTTTCTATCCCAAACTCTTTCTGGAAAAGTTCGGCAAAAGAAATCCTCTGCCAGGGAGGAGCCAAATCTATAACTTCCCCCTGGTATTCAATTTTACAACTGCCGTTTATCTCTCTACACAAATAAGAGAAAAGTTCTTCGCAAAGTTTCATCATATACTCATAGTTTTCATAGCAAGCATAGGCTTCCAGCATGGTAAACTCCGGGTTGTGGCGCGTAGAAATGCCTTCGTTACGAAAACTGCGGTTTATCTCGTAAATCTTATCAAAACCTCCGACCAAAAGCCGCTTCAGGTAAAGCTCCGGAGCAATCCTTAAGTAAACGTCCGCGTCAGTCGCGTTGTGATGCGTCATAAACGGCCGGCCGGCTGCTCCTCCGGCTAGAGGGTGCAGCATTGGCGTTTCCACTTCCACGAATTTCAGCCGGTTGAAAAAGTCGCGGACCAAAGAAATTATCTTTGAGCGCTTGATAAAAACTTCCTGGACTTCAGTATTAGCGATAAGGTCAAGGTATCGCTGGCGGTATCTTACCTCGACGTCCTTTAAACCGTGCCACTTCTCCGGTAAAGGCCGCAGGGCTTTAGCCAAAATTTTTAGCTCCTCTATCAACACAGTTTTTTCTCCGGTCCGGGTGGTGAAAAGCTTGCCCCGGGCACCGCAAATATCGCCGACGGCTATGTCCTTATAAAGTTTAAACTGCTCGCCTAGTTTATCCGCCTGGGCGTAAATTTGAATTTTTCCGGTATAATCGCTTAAATGCGCGAATCCGGATTTTCCGTGTTCGCGCTTAGAGACAATCCTCCCGGCCAGAAAAACTTCTTTACCTTCGGAAAAGCTGTCTGATATCTCCTTGATATACAAAGGCTTGGGAAAAGAAGTTTCCAAAAATGCCTTTAAAGAATCCAGGTTAATTTTTTGCAGTTTATCCGCTGGCTCCATAATCTCCTGATTATATAAAATATACCTTAATATGTCAAAGGTTAGTTTAGCCGGCCGTAATATTCCTGCAGTTTGAAAAATGCCTGTTTTGGCTTGCGTTTGGCATCGACTAAGCCGAAATATTCTTCGTTGGCTACATTGTCGGGGTGGCCGCCGGGAAGATAAAACCCTTCGGTATTATATTCTTTGTAACTGCATCTTTCCGGAGAATTATAATCAACCAGGCCGCCTAAGCTTACATGGTAAGAACCGACCTTCCATAAAGAATCGTTAAATTCATGCACTAAGCCGCCTAAACATTGCTTGTCGGCATCTTTAGCGGAAAGCTGGCTTTCAATTTCAGGCCAAAGCCCAAGAATAAACTCTGCCTGCATAGCCTGGTCTTCTCTGCCTTTACAATTATCGGCTTGATAACCATTGATGCAATCATAACTTTCGGTATAAAAAGAATCGGTGCCGAATTCGCAGATATAAAAAGGCTTATCGCTTATAGCCTGCCAATCTAAAAAAAGGCTGCCGAAACTTTTACCGCGGTAAATATTAAGCCCCCACAAATCAACGTCAGGGCAAATACTTAATATATATTCAATCGTATTTTTAAAATCAGGGTCTTTAAAGCGGTCGCCCAAAACCGAACCTACCGGATGTTTTGTATCAATAGCTTTTATTTCTTTGGCTACTTGGTTGGTCGCTTTTGCCGCCTCCTCTACCGTAGAATAACCC